>JANOAY010000612.1:0-9195 GCA_031411375.1 Pedosphaera sp.
CCCCATTTTCCCACGGGGGGGGGCCGGGGGGGTGTGTCTTTTTTTGTCGGTGGGGGGTTTTTTCTACCCCCCCCCGCTGGGTGTGTACCGGTTGGGGGGGCTGTCCTGGGCCACCCCCCCCCGCTCCAGCCCAGCGAAAAGCAGAACACTTCCGCCCCCACACCCCCCCACGTCGCGTTCAGCCCTCCGTTGCGCGAGGCGGGAACACGCCCCGCGCTCGCCAGCACCGCGCTCCCGCCCACGGCGGGTAGGGCGTCGCTGTCCTCAGCGCGCCGGGGTGAGGCTCCCGCAAGCTCCTGGCGGCTTCCCCGCTTCCAGCGCGGCGTCCCCAGTCGCGTAGCGACCGCATGAAGGTAGCCGTGGACTTGAGTCCACGGAACGATGCGGATGAGAAAGCCGCGTCGCGGAGCGACGCCTGAACGCGGGCGTGCGGCCTTTCAACCGTCGCTCCGCGACGGGTTCCCTGATGGCGTGCCACACCGTGGGTTGAAACCCACGGCTACCATCGGGTCATCGCTCCGCGATTAACGGTGGCCCGTTCCAACGGTTTCCTCCGCGTCCAGCGCGGCGCGGTGAGGACACCGCGCCCTACCCGCCGTGGTGCAGGAGCGCGGCTGTGTCCGTAGGACCAGCCGCAGCAGCGTCATCCCGCCGGAGGCCGGAGCAGTTCCAGCGCGCCTCGACCATGACACGCGCTGCGGCTGGTCTTCGACACAGCCGCGCTCCTTGGCCAGTCCCGCTATGGTCCCGGCGGCGTGGGCGGAGTCACCGGCTCTTCCTCCTCTTCGGTCCCGTCATAGGCCACGCCCCATTCACGCGCCTTACGCCCGCGCCAGTTCCTCGTTCGTCACGCCGTTGATGATGCGGTATTCCTCCGCGTGCAGAAGCGGATCGGACTTGAGCGTGAGCTTGCCGTAGTAGCGTTTCTCCAAGTCTGTGATGAGCTGGCGGTCTTCCGTGTTCAAACGTGTGAGCAGGGTGGAATGCACCAGAATCCTCAACTGGAAGTCGGATTCGTCGCGTTCGCGCTTCTTCATGATCTCGCCCAGCTTGCGCTGAATTTCCACGCTCATGGTCACGGCGCTCTTCACCTTGCCGCGGCCCTTGCAATACGGACAGTCGTCATACACCGCCGAACGCGTGCTCTCGCTGTGGCGCTGGCGGGTCATCTCCATGAGGCCGAGCTGCGAGATGGGCAGGATGTGCGTCTTGGCCTTGTCGCGGCGCATGCCGTCCTTCACGCGCTGATAGACCTGCTGCTGATCGCGGCGCGATTTCATGTCAATGAAGTCGAGCACGATGAGTCCGCCCATGTTCCGCAGGCGCAACTGGCGGGCAATTTCCTCCGCCGCTTCCAAGTTCACTTTCAAGATCGTGGCGTCCTGATCCTTGCTGCCCTTGTGCCGGCCGGTGTTCACGTCGATGGCCACGAGCGCCTCGGTTTCATCAATGACGATGTAGCCGCCGCCCTTCAGCATGACCTGCCGCGAGAAGGTCGTCTCCAACTGCTTCGTGATGTTGAAGCGGTCGAAGATGGGCTGGTGCTCGGCGTAAAGTTTCACCTTCGCCTGCGAACGCTTCGAGATGCGCCCAATGATTTCCTGGATGCGGTCGAAGGCCGCCTGGCTGTCCACCACGATGCGCTCGACTTCTTCGGTGAGGAAGTCGCGCACGGTGCGCTCGATCAAATCCGGCTCCTGGAACACGCAACTCGGCGACGGGCCGTTCTGAATTTTCTCCTGAATCCCGCGCCACTCTTCGAGCAGCAGCGCGAGGTCGCGCACGAAGTAACGCTTCTGCTGGCCCTCGCCGACGGTGCGCATGATCACGCCCATGCCCTCGGGAATTTCCAGTTCGCGCAGGATGCGCTTGAGGCGCTGGCGTTCTTCCGGGTGTTCAATCTTCCGCGAGATGCCGCTCTTGTCGGAATTCGGCAGCAGCACGAGGTAGCGACCGGGCAACACGAGATTCGTCGTGACGCGCGGACCCTTGGTCCCAATCGGTCCCTTCGTCACCTGGATGATGATGTCGCTGCCGGGCGGATACACGCGCGGGATGTCCTTCTGCGTGATCTTCGGTTTCTCCGGGCGACCGCGCCGCGGCTCGCGTTCGACGATTTCCACGCCGCTGTCGAACTGGTTTGGCACAATGTCCCAGTAGTGGAGGAAAGCGTTCTTCTCGAAGCCGATGTCCACGAACGCGGCCTTCAATCCATCTTCCAGGTTGCGCACGCGGCCTTTGTAAATGCTGCCCACGAGACGCTCCTCGGTGTTGCGCTCGATGGTGAATTCTTCCAGCCGCCCCTTCTCCGTCACCGCCACGCGCGTCTCCAAGGACTCGGCGTTGATGATCACTTCCTTGTTGCTCGGCTCGACCTTGCGGATGAGGCGCTGGACTTTCTTGATGACCTTCTGCGCGGTCATTTTGATCGCTTCGAGCAGATTCTTCGGCCGCTCCTCGATCTCCACGGGCTTAAAGTCCTCTTTGACTTCCTCGGGCGTTTCGAGATTGGGCTGTCGGTAGCCGCGCTTGCCCTCGTCCGCCGCCTCGACGGGCGCACCACCGGGCGGCAGGCCGGCGGCGACATTTTCCGCGCGCTCGATTTCGCCGACGCGCGACTTGTCGAAGATGCGCTGGTTCTGGCCGAGCGTTTCCAAGGTGGAATCAGGCTTCGCCTCGATGACGATTTTTTTCGGTTGCGCGTTCGGACTGGGACGGAAACGCATTCCGCCACGACGCCGACGCCCAAAGTTTTTTCCTTCACTCATAGTTTTCTATTTTTCAGTAAGACCTTCGATACAGGTAAATGTTTTGCAGGATGCCGATGGCGATCAGGGAACAAAGCACAGAGGAGCCGCCGTAACTCAGCAGCGGCAGCGGCACGCCCGTCACGGGCATCAGCCGGATGTTCATGCCGATGTTGATGAAGATGTGGCTGAACAGCATCGTGACCACGCCCACGGCCAGGACCTTGCCCAGCCGGTCGCGCGCCTGGCCGGCGATGTTGATGCCCGTGAACAGCAGCACGGAGTAGAGGCCAATCACGATCCCAGTCCCCATGAATCCCTTCTCCTCGGCGATGACGGAGAAAATGAAATCGGTGTGCGCCGCGCCGGGCGGCAGGAAGCCCAGCGACGTCTGGTTGCCCTCGCACCAGCCGCGTCCGGTGAGACCGCCGGAGCCGACGGAGATGAGCGCCTGGCGTCCTTGGTAGGATTTTTCGTCCTGCAATTTTTTCGCGGCGATCTTTTGCGCGGGCGTGGCGTTGGGCGGCGCGAAGTCTTTGCCAAAATAAACCAGCAGGCGGTGGCGCTGATAATCCTCCAGCTTGACCGTCCACCAGCCCGGCGGCGCGAACAGAATGTCCACGAGGAACAGCGCCGCCAGCACGCTGACGATGGAAACGGAGCGGATGAGGAACCGGCGCGGCACGCCCGCCACCAGCATCATCAGCAGGCCGGTGGGAATGAAAATCAGCGCCGAGCCGAGATCTGGTTCTTTCAGGATCAAGATGAACGGCAGGCCGATGAGTCCCAGCGCCTTGAAGAAAATGGACGGCGCGCGCAATTCCTCGACGGGGCGGCTAAGGAAATTTCCGAACGCAAAAATGAAGGCGAGCTTGGCAAACTCGGATGGCTGAAACAGAAACACGCCAAAGTCGAACCAGCGCCGCGCGCCGCCGCGCATCGTGCCGATGCCGGGAATCAGCACCAGGACCAGCAGCACGATCATCAGCCAGTAGCCAATCATGGACCAGCGCGAGAGCGAACGGTAGTCGAGGAAGCAGACCAGGATCGCGGCGCAGACACCCGAGAAGCACCAGAAGATCTGCCGGAGAAAATATTCTTTGTGCCACGGGATCGAATCCACGAGCCGCGCGTGCGTGGCGCTGTAGATGAACAGCACGCTCACGGCCATCAGCCCGAGCATCGCGAGCAGTTGGAGCCACTCGATGCGCGGCTGGCGTTCAGTTTGTCCGATGGTGAACATCTCAGTTTCTCGCGACCGCCGCGCCTCGGCCCGCGTTCCTGTCCCGTTTCTTCAGCGCCTCGTAAATTCCCTTGGCCACCGGGCCGCACGTTTCGCCACCGGATTTGCCGCTCTGCACCATCACCACCACGGCGTAGCGCGGGTCTTCGTAGGGGGCGTACGAGGCAAGCCAGTTCATGACATCAATGTTGCGCCCGGTGCGATCCTCGATCTGCGCGGTGCCTGTTTTGGCGCAGACGCGGAAACCGTCCACCTTCGCCGAGCGCCCGGTGCCATCGGCGTCCTCCGTGTCCGCAAGCATGGCGGACTGGACAATTTCCAAGGTGCGCGCGCTGACCGGCAACTGCTCGCGCAGATGCGGGCGCACGCCGCTGCGCGCGGAAAGATCCACGACCTCGTCCTGCGCGTTGGTCGCGAGAATCAATTGCGGCCACAACACGCGCCCGCCATTCGCGACCGCCGCCATGGCGACCGCCATTTGCAGCGGCGTCACCGTCACGTAGCCCTGGCCGATGGAAAGATTCGCGGTGTCGCCATCGCGCCACGGCAGGCCGCGTTGCTGGAGCCAGTCGCGCGTGGGCAGCGTGGCCCGGCTGTCCTGCGCGAGCGGCAGGCCGGTGCGCTCACCGAAATGCAGCAGCCCGGCCATGCGCAGAATCGCGTCGCGCCCGAGGATCAAACCGTGCTCGATGAAGTAGGCGTTGCTCGAACGCTTGAACGCCCTTCTGAAGTCGTAGTCGCCCGGCGCGGCCGTGTCTTTGATCGGCTGCTGCCCGACGTAAATGATGCCGTGCGCCGGGTCGCGAGGATTGGGCGCGACGCGCACGAGTTGCTGCGTCTTCAACGTCCCGGCCTCCAGCCCCGCGAGCGCCACGATGGTCTTGAACGTCGAGCCGGGCGCGTAGCCGCCGAAGATGGCGCGGTTCAACATCGGCGTGGTGTTGGTGTCGTGATAGGCGCGGAAATCTTCGCGCGAGATGCCGGGAATCCAGTTGTTCGGATTGAACGTGGGCGCGGAGGCGAGCGCAATGATTTCGCCGGTGCGAACATCGAGCACCACCGCCGCGCCGCGAATGGTCGCGGGCCAGACGAATGGCGCGCGCGCCAGTTCGTATTCCGCCACGCGTTGAATTTCCGCATCGATGGTCAGGGTGAGATCGTGGCCGGCTTCGATGGCGGAGATGCTGGTCTCGTTCTGGCGGTAGCCGAGGTTGTTGACCTGCACGGATTTGCCGCCCGCCTTCCCGCGCAACACGCTGTCGAGCGAGTATTCCAAACCGGAGAAGCCGCGATAATCCGGCAGACGGTAATCGAAGTAGGCCAGTTCGCCGTCGGACGATTCGTCGCTCGCGCGCATGTAGCCAATGACGTGGGCTGCGAGCGTGCCGCGCGGATAATCGCGCACCGGCTGAATCTCCATGTCCACGCCCGGCATCCGCAGCCCGCGCTCTTGCAGGCGCGCGATCTGGGCCGCGTTGAGGCCGGAGAGGATGGGCAGCGGCAGCACCAGGCTGTTGTGGTAATGACGGTGGAAATTCGTCGCATCGAGCGTGAGGCGCTGGCCGAGAATCTCGCCGAGCTGCGCGACGATGTTGCTGGTGACGGTGTAGCGCGCGGCCTTACCCAGCGCGGTTTCTTCGTCACGCGACAGACGGCGCAACTGCACCAGAGATGGCTCGTAACCGAACCACGACAGGACTTTTTCCATCGCACTCGGCGGGCGCTGTTTCGCACCGACGCGGCGCGCGGCGTCTTTGGCGGCTTTGTAATTGGCCAGCACGCTCTGCCGCCACGAGCGGTCGCCGAGGTAGAGGCTCACGCTATAGACCGGCTTGTTCTCCGCCAGCACCACGCCATTGCGGTCCATGATTTTCCCGCGCGGCGCGGGCACACGCACGGTGCGATACGATTGATTGAACTGATCCTCCGCGAACTGCCGCGAGCGCACCACCTGCACCCACCACAATCCGCCGAGCAGCACGGCCAGCCCCAACGCGATCACCCACGAGACCAGGCGCAGGGGCCGGTCGGCTCGGTTGAGTTGATCGAAGACGAGCATGGCTTAACTCCGCCCTCGCGCGATTTCCCGGTCGGGCCGGTAGTTGGATTCGATCACGCGTTCGTAGCCGAGGACGCGATAGACCTGGCTGAACAGTTGGAAATAAACCGGCACGAGCAGGCCGCCGAGCACGGTCATGGCGAACCATTGCCAGAGCGTGCCCCAGCCGAGAATCGGATCGCCGCCGTAGGAAAGAATGATGGCCAGCGCGAGCAGCGGCGCGAAACCGCTGGCCGCGAAGCCAAGCACAAGCTGCGTGTAAGTTTCCTGGCGCAGGATGAGATGGCGGAATTGCTGGATGCCGAAACCGATGACAAACAACGGCACGATGGACACGCCCAATCGGTTCGCGGAGAGCGCGTCGAACCACAGCCCGCCGCACACGGCGAGCAGCGAGACGGTGACCAGTCCCGAACTCAGGCTCGCGTAAACCATCAGCGCCGGGAGCAGATCAATCTGCACGCCGATGAGGCGGCGCAATCCGCCGAACGACGACTCTACGAACACCGCGACGAACGCGAGCGCGAGAATGAAGAGGGTGTTGAGGGCGCTCATGGCATCACCACCCACACCTCGTCCAAGGTGTTCATGCGCACGGCCAGTTTCACGCGCGCGACGTGGACGAGGCCGAAGTCCACGGGGCGCACATCCACGATCTCTCCGATGCGGATGCCTTTTGGATACAGGCCGCCTTCGTCGCTGGTCACGACCAGTTGGCCGGGCTTCACGGCGGTGGCGTTCCGCAAGAAGTTCAATTCCACGATGCTTTCATCCAGCACGGCGGCGGGGCTTTTGATCACGCCTTGATCCACCGGCTTGTTCATCACGTCCTGCACGGTGGCGGAGACGGGACAAGTCGGGTCGCCAAGCAGCACGACGCGCGCGCGGGTCTCGCTGACTTCGCTGACACGGCCCACGAGGCCCTCGGCGGTGCGGACGGGCAGGTCCACGCGCAGGCCGTCGCGCTTGCCGAGATCGATCTGGACGTTGCGCCACCAGTTGGCCGGGTCGCGGGCGATGATGCGGGCGAGCTTGATGTTGAGCCGGGAGGATTGCTTGAAGCCGACTTGCGCGCGGAGGCGTTCGTTCTCGCGTTCGAGTTCGGCGAGGCGCGGAAGCTGGACTTTGAGTTCGGCATTCTCGCGGCGCAGTTGCTCGATCTGCTTGAGCAAATCCTTGCGCGGCACCACGGCGTTGCCCGCCTTCTCAGCGACTTGCTGACCGGAACCGGTGAGGCCGAAGAGCGGGAGAAACAAACTGCCAATCGCCAGCTTGAACTGCGTGGCGGTGCGCTCGGGGAGCTTGAGAATGAGCAGAGTCACCACCATCACGACCGCGAGGAGGATGTAATGGCGGCGCTTCATGTGAATGGCCCGCCGAAGTTTGGCGATGCTAGGAGGGGAAGCGCCTGCCCACGCGCAAAACGTCCCCCACCACGGGATTTCAATGGCCGAGCATCAAAAACGGTTGCTCCACCATCCAAATTGGGTGCCTGAGGACGCATTTTGGATGGTCGAGCACCCAAATCGCGTGCTTGAGGACGCACTTTGGGTCTTCGAGCACGCCAATTGGATGCTTGAGCACCCGATTTGGGTCTTCGAGGACGCAAATTGGGTCGTTGAGCACGCCATTCGAGTGTCAAATCATGCAAAAAGCATGAATTGAGACCGTTGAAACCTACCAATCCGAAGGGGGCGTAAGGTGCGGATGGGGCTGCGTCAGGAGCAGCCCCACGTTCGTGGAGGTTATCGGACAAGTTTTTCACCGTTCATCCCTGCTCTGGCTCTAGCCAGTGGCACGTTCACGGCGAACGCGGAATCACTTCGTGGAACTGGTGACGCGCTTCAAGAATTGGAGCTCCTGCAAGACCCGGCCCGTGCCGGTGACCACTGCGGTGAGCGGATCATCGGCAATATGCACCGGCAACCCCGTCTCCTCCGCCACGAGCCGGTCAATGCCGCGCAGTAACGCGCCGCCGCCGGCCATGACGATGCCTCGATCCACCAGGTCCGCCGACAATTCGGGCGGGCAGCGTTCGAGGGTGATGCGGACAGACTCCAAAATACTTGAAAGCGGCTCCTGCAAGGCCTCGCGAATTTCCTCCGAGCGAATGGACAGGGTCTTCGGCAGACCCGCGCTCAGATCGCGGCCTTTGACATCCATGGTCAGTTCTTGTTCCAGCGGAAAAGCCGATCCGACCCGGATCTTGATCTCCTCCGCCATGCGTTCGCCAATCATCAAGTTGTAGGCGCGCTTCATGTGCGCGACGATCGTCTCGTCAAATTCGTCTCCGCCCACCCGCAGGCTGCGGCTGAAGACGATGCCGGCGAGCGAGATGATTGCGATTTCGCAAGTCCCGCCGCCGATGTCCACGATCATGTTGCCCGCCGGTTCGTGAACCGGCAGCCCAACGCCGATGGCCGAAGCCATCGGTTGTTCGATCAGGTACACCTCGCGCGCACCCGCATGGGTGGCCGAGTCTTTGACGGCACGCTTTTCCACTTCCGTGATGCCTGAAGGAACGGCCACGACAACGCGCGGCGCGATCAGTTTCCGGTGATGCACTTTCTGAATGAAGTGCCGGAGCATCGCCTCGGTGATTTCAAAATCAGCGATGACTCCGTCTTTCATCGGGCGGATGGCCACGATGTTCCCGGGGGTGCGGCCCAACATGCGCTTCGCCTCTTCACCGACGGCGAGGACGTTGGTGGTGCCGGCTTGAATGGCGACCACGGAAGGTTCACGCAAAACGATGCCCTGATCGCGGACATAGACCAACGAATTGGCCGTGCCGAGATCGATTCCAATGTCATTGGAGAACAGGCTTTTAAGTTGCGCGAACATGAATTGTGCCTACAGGGCGGGGATTCAATGGGCGCGCTGCCGGAGGGTCAAGGAGTAACTTCCCCGCGCCGGTTTTCAGCAGGCAAATAGCGCGCACTTGCCGCGCGGCGGCGAAATGGTTACCTAAGAACTCGGTTCCAAACTATTTTATCACCCTGTGAAAACATCCTCCCCCGCAGGTGTCCTCTTTCGCCGTCTTCAGTTGTGGGTGTGGCCCTGTCTCGTGCTCGTGCGGGCGATGGCGCAAACCGTCACCTACTCAGGCGGCACACTCGTGGAAAACTTCGACAGCCTCGGACCCA
>JANOAY010000613.1:0-4147 GCA_031411375.1 Pedosphaera sp.
CAGGTCGCGGTGCGCGGCCTTGATTTCACGCTCGACCCGATGCGCGTCAAGATCGGTGAGTTGTCCTGCGATGAATTGATCACCAGCGTGGTGCTCGACACGAACAGGCAACTGACCGCGCTCGCGGTGCTCCCGCCACGCGCGACCAACGCCGCGCCGCCTGCGCCGAAGCCCGTCGCCGCCTCCGCCGAGTTGCTCCCGTTCCCCGTGCAGCTCGACGTGCTCGCGCTGACCAACGCCTCGATTCGCCTCGCCGACCTGTCCATCACGCCGAACTGCCGCTTCGCCTTGCAGCAGTTCAGCGGCACGGTGCGCGGGCTGTCCTCCGCGCTGAATTCCGTCGCGACGGTGGACATCAGCGGGCGCATCAACGAAAGCGCGCCATTCAGCATCGCCGGGAAAGTGAATCCGCTCGTGCGCGATCTGCTGGTCGATCTCGTCATCTCAAATCGCAACATGGATCTCACCGCCTTCACGCCCTACTTGGAGAAATTCGCCGGACATCCGCTCGCGAAGGGCAAGGTGTCCGTGGGCCTGCAATACTCGATCAAGAACCAGGCGCTCGTCGCGCAGAACATCATCGCCGTGGACCAGCTCACGCTCGGCCCGAGGAACGCCAGTCCCGATGCCACGAAGCTGCCAGTGAAACTCGGCGTCGCCTTGCTGAAAGATCGCGCCGGTCGCATCGCGCTCGACGTGCCGGTGCAAGGGCGGCTCGATGATCCGAAGTTCAAAGTCGTGCCCATCATCTGGCAGGTCGTGATGAACCTGCTCGTGAAGGCGGCGGCGTCCCCGTTCTCGCTGCTCGGCGCGCTGGTCGGTGGCGGCGAGGAGTTGAGCTACATCGAGTTCGTGCCGGGGCAGTCCGTCATCGCCACGAATGAGTTCGTGAAAATTGAGAAACTGGGGAAAGCGTTTTACGAACGGCCCGCGCTAAACATGGAGATTTCCGGCTCGGCGGACGAGTCGCTGGATCGCGCCGCGCTGGCGTGGCTGAAACTGGAGCGCGAGTTGAAGACCGCGCGCCTTGCGGAGCGGGCGGGCAAGTCTGATGCGCCGGCCACGACCGAGGCGGTGAAACTGGAACCGCGCGATTACGAGCGATTGCTGAAAGCGAATTACAAAAAGGTTTTCCAGCGTGACCTGCCGCTGCCCGCGCTGCTGACCAATGCCGTCACGGGCGAAGTCACGAACGCGACGCCGGCGGTCGCCCGCGTGGAAGCGCGCAAGGGCGCGGAAGCGCAGGTCACGCGCTCTGTGACGGCGAAGCCCGTCGCCAAAGACACCAACACCGTCGCCACGCTCGATCCGCGCGCCGCCACCCGGCCCGCCGCGTGGCCCAGGCACGACGCGGACAGCACCATGC
Organism: Pedosphaera sp.; assembly: GCA_031411375.1. Lineage (GTDB taxonomy): Bacteria > Verrucomicrobiota > Verrucomicrobiia > Limisphaerales > SIBH01 > JANNGC01. The sequence goes on from JANOAY010000613.1 coordinate 1,367, forward strand.
TCGCGCAGATGGAGACCGAGCTGTTCGCGCGTACGGTCGTGACGCCAAACGACTTGCAGGAATTGAAACAGGCGCGCGCCCAGGCCGTGCAACGCGCGCTGTTGCAGACGGAGAAAGTGACCGCCGAGCGGCTGTTCCTCATCGCGCCGCTGCCGACGACGGAAGGCGCGAAAGGCGAGTCGCGCGTGAATCTGTCGTTGAACTGATTGGGGGCGCAGCTCTCCAGAGCCGCAACGGCTGCGCCCGCGCCGAAACGTCAGAAAGTTCGTGAGCCGGTTCTGCTTTCCTGGCTGCTGCGGCTCTGGAGAGCCGCGCTCCAGCCGCTACGGCACCAGCGGCGTGACGAGGCGGAAGTATCTTTCCCCGCCCGGCGCCAGGGCCGCGTTCACCTCCACGGTCCGCCCCAGCGGTTGCGCGAAGAAGTTCGTCAGGCCCGTCCAGGCCGCGCCGCTCAGGTTGGAACGCCATTGCACGGAGTAGCCGAGGTTCGGCTGCGCGATGAAACGCCAGGGCGCGGCGTTCGTGGCGGTGAGGAGAATTTTCAGCACGCTCAACGCGTTCGTCGGGTTGGTGCCGGAGAGAAATTCATCGCGGTTGCTCATGCCGTCGCCGTCGGGATCGAGGAGCGCGTTGCCCGCGTTGTTCGTGGCGTTCGTTCCGAAGTAGGTGACTTCCCAGGGATCGCCGAGGCCGTCGCCGTCGAAGTCCGCGAGCACGTAATTGGTCACGTTGCCGACCACGGGACTGAACACGCCGCCGGGACTGGCCGCGTTGGTCACGGACACGCGGAAGGTCGCGGTGACCTGCGTGTTGGTGATGACCAGCACCGGCACGGACGTGGTGGTGAAGGCCGCGGAATTCCGAATCCAGCGATACCACAGCGGCGGAGCGCCCGTGGCCACCACGCTGAAGACGGCGGTGCCGCCCTGCAACGTCGTCTGATGGACGAGATGCTGCACGATGCCGGGCTTGACGAGCACGTAGATGAAGGCGTTCGCGCTCGTGACGGTGGTGATGTCGTCCTGCACGGCGACGGAGAAGTTGCCGTGATGCTCCGTGAGGTTCGCGCCGGTGAAACTGTGGCTCGCGTTGGTGGCGTTGAGAATGTTCGTGCCGTTGAAGCGCCACTGGTAACGCAGCGTGCCGGCGCCGAGCGCCTGCGCGACGAGCGTGACGTTGGTGCCGGGGATCACGTTCTGGTTCGTGGGCTGCAAGGTGAAATACGCGGGCACCTGCACCGTGAGGAGCGCGTTGGAACTGAACGTCGCGCCCGCCGTGTTGCCGACTTGCGCGCGATAATTTCCCGCCTGGCTCGGAGTCACGTTCGCGAGGAGCAGCGTGCTGTTCGTCGCGTTGGGGATGTTCCCGCCGTTGAACTGCCATTGATACGTGAGCGGCGGCGTGCCGCCCGCGCTCACGCTGAAGTTCGCGGACTGGTTGCTCACCACCGTCACGGGCTGCGGATGTGCGGTGATGAACGGCGGTGACTGCACGACGAGCGTGGCGACGAGACTGGTCACGGAGCCGGCGGCGTTCGCCGCGATGACGCGGTAGTCGCCCGCGTGGGCGACGGTGAGCGCGGAGAGATTCAGCGTCGCATTCGTCGCGCCGCCGAGGTTGCCGCTGTTGAACTGCCATTGATACGTGAAGGGCGGCGTGCCGCAGAGGCTCACACTGAAGGACGTGGCGCCGTTCGTCGGCGCGATGCGGTTCTGCGGGTGCGACGTGATGGTCGGGAGTCCGGCGGGCAGGTTCTCGCGCGCGCGTCCGGCAGTCGGCGGCTCGGCGGCCCACTGCGCGGGATCGGTGCCGCTCAACAGCGCGTTCACGCGCTGGAGGGAATTGCCCGAGCCATCGCTGCCGCAGGGCCACGGCGGCTGGTCGGCGTAGAGGACTTCATCCACGATCACCCAACTGACCTGCGCGTTCGTGCCGTCGGGATGCTGCGGGAGTTCGAGCGCGAGGCGGTCGCTGTTGTTCGCGAGCTTGCCGGAGTAGGGGCCGAGGATGCGGAGCGCGTTGTTCGTGATGTTGAAGAGCGAGCGGAAGGCGTTCGATTGCGCGGCGTTCGTCGCGGGATTGAAATTCACGAGCAGCGCGAATTCGCCCGCCGCGAGCGTGAGATTCGTCGGGAAGGAAAAGTTCACGCCGCCGTTCACGCGCCACGTTCCGTTGGTGTTGTGCAGTGTCACGGGGCTGGCCGCGCCGTTGAAAATTTCCACGAATTCATCCACCGAATTGTCCGTAATGTTCGTGCCGTTCACGAAGTCGGGCGGGTGATAATAAATCTCGCTGATGGCCACGCGCGCCGGCGGCGCGGCGTTGGCGGTGTTGCGCGTGCGCGGCGTGAGCGCGTTCCAGAACGGCCCGCCGTCCGGGTAGCGGCCCCACGACCAGTCGTTCAACTGGCCCTTGAAACTCACGGCGTCCGCCACGCGGTCCTGCGCGTTGCCGGGGAGATAGGAGAGGAAGACTTGCTCGCCGTCCTTGCTCAGTCCGAAGCCCGTGTTCGTCGGAAAATGAAAGCCCGTCACTTCATCGAAACTCACCCAGCCGCGCGCGGGAATCGTGGTGTTCGTGGGGATCAGCCACTTCATCAGGTTCGTGTAAGCCGAGCCGTCGTCGCTCAAGTACCAGCAGCAGCCGAGCGTGATGGGCGAGTCGGTGGCGTTGTGCAGTTCGATCCAGTCGTTCGAGTCGAACTCAGCGGTGAAGTCCGTGTGCGCGACAATTTCATTGATCAAAACCGTCGGCCCGGAAACGGGGTCCGCCGTGCCGGGC
>JANOAY010000614.1:0-1894 GCA_031411375.1 Pedosphaera sp.
GACAAACAACTTCGAGTTGCAGATGCGCCGCGTGGAGTTGGAGCAGCAGGGCTTCAAGGTGTCGCTCGCGCAGAAGGACAAGTATCCCGCGTTCACGGTCGGGCCGTATGTCTCGCAAGAGCGGGCGGGCGACCGCGAACAGCAAATCGGCCTCGGCGTCTCGATGCCGCTGCCGCTTTGGAACAAGAACAAGGGCGGCGTCGAGACAGCTACGGCGCGGCAGAAGCAGGCCGAGACTTCGCTCTACGTCACGCAGCGCGACATCGAGCGGCGCGTCGTGGAGCGGGCGCTCACGTATCAGACCAAGCTCGGCGAGATGGCGAAGTGGCGTGCTGAATCCATCGAAGAATTTCGCAAGGCGGCGGAACTGGCCGACCGACATTACCGCCTCGGCGCGGTGCCCATCGCGACCTACGTGGAGTTGCAGAAGCAGTATCTCGAAGCCGTTGATGCGTTGCTCGACACCAAGCGCGAGGCGCTGGAAGCCGGACAGGAAATTCAGCGGCTCACCGGACTCGAATTCAACGCGGTGACGGTCAAGGAAGAAACCAAATGAAGACCCACCGCTGGACATCACTGCTCGCGCTCGCCGCGCTGACCGTTCTGGTTGGCGCAGGCTGCGGTCACAAGGAAGGCGACGGCCACGAGCACGGCAAGGAAAAGGCCGAGGGCAAAGACGGTCACGACCACGAAGCCGAAGCGCCGACCGGCGCGAGCTTCAAGGCGGGCAAGGGCGTCAGCGTGACGGACGAAACCAAAAAACTTCTCGGCGTGGAAGTGGCCGACGTGACGGAGCGCAAGCTGCCGAACCAAATCCGTTTCACCGTGCAGGTGTTCGGCGAGAAGCATCATCACTTGCTGAACCCCGATGACCACACCGGTTGCGACGTGCATGGCTCGGCTTTCCTTCCGGCGAACACCGCTCCGCTCGTCAAACCCGGCCAGCCCGTGCTGGTGTTCAAGGACACCAACAGCCCGCTGGGCGGAGTCGTTGTCGCGGTGCAAAAGGCACTGGCCTTGGGCGAAACGGAAGTCGTCATCGGCGTGTCGAACGGGACGGCGGCGCTCAAGCCCGGCGAGTTTGTCCCGGCCCGCATCAATCTCCCGCGTGATGAACCTGTGACCGCCGTGCCCCAATCGGCCTTGTTACGCACCCCCGAAGGCACGTTCGTTTATGCCGTCAACGGCGACGCCTACTTCCGCACAGCGGTCAAGGTCGGCACCGAGGCTGACGGCTGGGTGGAAATCACGGACGGCTTGCTGGCGGGCGATGCCGTTGTGACCAAGCCGGTGCAAACTCTCTGGCTCATCGAACTCCGCGCCGTGAAGGGCGGCGGACACTCGCACTGAGGCGTGCCATGAACGAACCCGCCAAACCATCCACCGCCTGCAAGACCGAGTGCTGCTCCGTTCCGGCTCCGGTCGCCGCGCCGTCCGCCAAGCTCGCGGGACCACAGACCGTGCTCCGCGTCGCTGGAATGGATTGTCCCGATGAAATTGCCGCGATTGAGCGTGTGCTGAAACCGCTCGCCGGGGTGGGCGAAATCAACGTCAACCTCATGGCGGGGACGGCGACGATTGTTCACGACGAGCGCGTCACGCCGGAACAACTGATCCAGGCGATCAGCACGGCGGGATTGAAGGCTACTCCGGCGGTGGAAGAAAACGGGGGAGAAGATGAACATGGCGGCGAGTTTAATAAAATCCGCGTGGTGCTGGTGAGCAGCTCCGGCGTCTTCACTGGAATTTCCCTCCTTTTGCAATGGCAGAATCTTTTCACGCCTTACGGGAAGATTGCCACGGCCCTCGTCGCCATTCTCGCGGGCGGCAGGTTTATTTTCCCGGAAGCCCTTCGTGCTTTGCGTCACGTCTCGCTCGACATGAATGTGCTGAT
>JANOAY010000615.1:0-1665 GCA_031411375.1 Pedosphaera sp.
AGTGGGAGTTCCTGCACGAACTGGTTCACAACGTCACTGGCCAGAACGGTTTCGTCAGCATCGAAGGTCTGTTCAACCAGATGGCGAAGGAAGTTCCAGGGTTCAACGGCCTGACGTGGGCCGCGCTCGGCGACACTGGCGTGACGGTGCAAATCTGACGCAATGGACTGGAACTTTGTCATCTGGAGTTTGGTGAAGATCCTGGCGGTGATCTTCCTCGCGGTCATGCCCATCGTCGCGTACGCGGTGCTGGCGGAACGCAAAATCTCGGCGTGGATTCAGGACCGTGTGGGGCCAAACCGAACCGCGCCGCCGTTGCTGGCCAAGATTCCGGTCATCGGACCGTTCCTGATCAGCCTCGGCATTTTCCAGCCGCTCGCCGACGGATTAAAGTTCATCCTCAAGGAGGACTTCACGCCTGCGCACGTCCGCAAAATTTATTTCTCGCTCGCGCCCGCCATCGCGATGATTCCCGCGCTCATGACCGTGGCGGTGATTCCGTTCGGCTCCTACCTCGGCAAACAGCAGATGGTCATCGCCGACCTGAACGTGGGCGTGCTCTACACGTTCGGCATCGTGTCGCTCTCCGTTTACGGAATCGTGCTGGCCGGTTACGCCTCAAACTCGAAGTATCCATTCCTCGGCGGCATTCGCTCCAGCGCGCAGATGATTTCCTACGAACTCTCGATGGGCATGTCGGTCATCCCGTTGTTCATGATCGTGGGCGACCTGAATCTGAGCAAAATCATCACCTTCCAGGCGGAGCACGGCTGGCTGATTCTCTACGCGCCCATCTCGTTCGTGATTTTCCTCGTGGCGGCGTTCGCGGAAACGAACCGTCTGCCGTTCGACTTGCCCGAATCCGAAACCGAACTCGTCGGCGGCTATCACACCGAATATAGCTCGATGCGCTTTGGTCTGTTCTTCATGGGCGAATACGCCGCGATGGTCGCGGTGTCGGCGATGATGGTCGTGCTGTTCTTCGGCGGCTGGACGCTGCCCTTCTGGGGTCTTGATCAACCGGCGACGAGCATCCCGATGGGCCTCGCGCACATCGGCATCTTCATGGGCAAGCTGCTGGCCTTCATGGTCCTGATCATCTGGGTGCGCTGGATGTTGCCGCGTTTCCGCTACGATCAGTTGATGGATTTGGGCTGGCGGAAGTTCATCCCGTTGGCGCTGCTGAACATTCTTCTCACGGCCGTCGTTTTGTGGGCCATCACGTCAACCAAATGATTGTTCCACGCAAAAAACTGAGTTTCTGGGAACGCCTCTACCTGCCGGCTCTGGCGGGCGGACTCAAGGTGACGTCGAAGCACTTCGTCAACACGCTGTTTCGCGGGAACACGGCGGCGAAGGAAACCTCGGACGGCTTCTATCCCGAGCACAAGTGGAACGTCGGCGCGGGCTATCGCGGCGCGCCCTACCTCGTGAAGGATCAGGACGGCGACACCAAGTGTGTCTCCTGCCAGCTCTGCGAATTTGTCTGCCCGCCCAAGGCCATCAGGATCATCCCGCCCGGCTCCGCTGGCGAACTCGCTGACCGGCCCAACGCGGAAAAGATGCCCAAGGAGTTCGAGATCAATATGCTCCGCTGCATCTTCTGCGGCTTCTGCCAGGAAGTCTGCCCGGAGGAAGCGATCTTCCTGCAGAAGGATTACTCGC
>JANOAY010000616.1:0-2009 GCA_031411375.1 Pedosphaera sp.
GGATCGCTTCATGTTGAAGCTGAAGATCGGCTACCCGACGCGCGACGAGGAGCGGCTGATTCTCGACTTGATGGCGAAGACCGGCGCTCCGCCCGTCACGCACAGCGTCGTGGATGCGCAGCAGATTCTCGATGCCCGCAAAGTCATCAACGACATCTACGTGGACGACAAGGTGAAGGACTACATCGTGGACCTCGTCTGCGCCACGCGCGACCCCGGCCACTACAAGATTCAGCTCCAAGGCTTGATTCAACTCGGCGCTTCCCCGCGCGCCACCATCGCCCTCACGCTCGCGGCCAAGGCCCACGCCTTCCTGCGCGGCCGCGGCTACGTCACCCCGCAGGACGTGAAGAGCATTGGCATGGACGTCCTCCGCCACCGCGTCGCCATCACCTACGAAGCCGAGGCCGAGGAAAAGACGAGCGAGATCATCATCCAGAAGATCTTTGATGAATTGCCGGTGCCGTGAGGACGTATGCCGACCATTTTCATCGAAGGCTACAAGTTCCGGTTCTACTCCTCGGACGTGAACGAGCCGCCGCACGTCCACGTCATCAAGGCGGAGAACGTGGCGAAAATCTGGTTGCAGCCGGTGGAGTTGGAAACGAATCGTGGCTACAATCGCAGCGAAATGAATCGCGTCCTGAAACTGACGGAAGAAAATCGTGCAGAATTATTGGAGGCATGGAATGAGCACTTTGACCGCTAAGAGCAGCAAGCAAGTCAGCGCCAAGCATGTGGCCTTCGCCGGCAACGTGTTACGCGTGGTACTCAGCGACGGACGCGAAGTGCGCCTGCCGCTCGCAGAAATCCCGTGGCTCAAGTGGCTCGCCCAAGCCACGCCCAAACAACGCGCCAAGTGGACGCTGGAGCCGGGCGGCTACGCGATCTACTGGGAGGATTTGGATGACGGCATCGAAGTCTGTCACTTGCTCGACGGGCAACCGCTCTCCTGAACTCAAACGGAGATGCCGTACATGCCATGGAACAGTTGGCTTCCCCCCGGAAATGTTTATCTGGTTGAATTGAGCCGCAATGATCCCCCGCGAGATTCTTAAAAAAATCCGGCAGATCGAGTTGCGCACGAACCGGCTCGTGAACGAGACGCTCGGCGGGCAATACCATTCCGTCTTCAAGGGCCAGGGCATGAACTTCGAGGAGGTGCGCGAGTATCAGCCCGGCGACGAGGTGCGGACGATTGATTGGAACGTCACGGCGCGGATGAATCATCCGTTCGTGAAGAAGTTCGTCGAGGAACGCGAACTCACGCTGATGCTCGTGGTGGATTTGAGCGGCTCCGGGCTGTTTGGTTCGGGCGAACAGTCGAAGCGCGAACTGGCGGCGGAAATTGCCTCGGTGCTCGCCTTCTCGGCCATCCGCAACAACGACAAGGTGGGGCTGATTCTTTTCACGGACGACGTGGAGAAATACATCCCGCCGAAGAAAGGCCGCCGCCATGTGCTGCGCGTGATTCGCGAGATTCTTTTCTTCGAGCCGCAGCGGCGCGGGACCAACCTGAGCGGCGCGCTGGACTTTCTCAATCGCGTCACCGCACACCGCGCTATCAGTGTCGTCATCTCGGATTTTCTCGAACCGGTATTTGAGGGCAGCAAGGCGAACTCGTCGCTTTCATCCACCTTGCGCCAGGCGAATCGCCGGCACGATGTCGTGGCCGTGCAAATCATTGACCCGCACGAACTGGAACTGCCCGCGCTAGGCCGCCTGATTCTGCGCGATGCGGAGACGGGCGACGTGGTGGAAGTGAACACCAGCGCAGCCACTCGCCGCGCCTTCGCCGAGCAGCAGAAAACCCAGCAGGGCGAACTGGAGCGGATGCTGCGCGGCGCGCGCATCGATGCGATCCGGTTGCGCACGAACGAGTCGTATGCCGGCGCGCTGGGGAGATTTTTCGAGACCCGCGAGAAGAGGAGGCGGCATGGATAAATCACGTAGGACGGGCGTCTCGCCTGTCCAACCATCTGATCAAATAGTGTGTGAGACAGGCGAGA
>JANOAY010000617.1:0-3853 GCA_031411375.1 Pedosphaera sp.
GTCCGTGGCCATGCCGCCGGTGAGGAGGAGGCCCGTCAGCACCATCCAGCCCGCCGTGGTGAGCCGTCGCTGCGCCCAGTGATTGAGCGCGGTCACGCGACGGTAGAGGCGATAAGCCAGCTTGTTCATCAAGAGCGCGACGGGTGAAACATCTGCGCGGAAGATACGCGCAAATGTGAGCGGGCTTCAACAACGGTGGAAACTTGCATCGCGGAGCGATGATGGAATGTAGCCGGGGATAACATCCCCGGAACCGGAATGCGGAAAGGGGATGCGCCCCGGATGGGGCGCGGGAAGGGCTGACGGTTTGAAAGCGGAAGCGACTCGGGCGGGCGTATGGCGGCACCGGGTCAGGCTTTCGGGACTTTGAGGGTGGCGGGGGCGTCGGCGTAGAGTTCGAGGTAGCCGCAGGCGGTGCAGACCCACGCGGAGACTTTGGACTCCTGCTGGCCTTTGAAGAGCAGCGCGTCGGGCCGGGTGAAGGTGGCCACGCGCAGGTCGAACTGGAGGTGGCTTTCGCCCCGGTCAATGACCTTGGCGTCCGCGACGACTTCGGTGCTGCCGCACTTGGGGCATTGGGAGGATTTTTTCATGCGGTTGTAGTCGGGCGGTCTCAGTCGCCGCCTTAAATCTCATCGCGCAAATCCTTGAAGCGAATTCCTGCTGCTTTGTATCGCGCCAGCGGATCTTTGTTGTCCCAGTCATGCGGCATACTGTTTTGCAGGTTATGTTTTGCCAAAGTCTCCGTGTGTTCCACTTCAGTTAGGTGCGCACAAACCAGCCACTCCTGAAGTATTTCCTCCAACTTGGTGCGGTCCAAGTCGGGCGTGTCCAAAATACGTTTGCAGAGAGTGTGAACGGGAACGGTGTGATCCACGACACTCTTGCCGTTCTCTGCAGCTTCCGAACGAGCAATGAGGCGGGGTTTGATACGGCGAATTGTCGCCCGGAGAATTCGTGTCGTGACGCGCTCAGTCACCCGACCATTCTTGCATCCCTCAACTTGCCAAAGAATAGATTCAAGCACTTCTGATTCAAAAGGCGTAAGTGGCATAGTGACCTAAGGTGCGAATTGTCGGTCGTGGTTTGTTTAAGGTTGTGAACTTAATTCCTGTCGGTTGTTCAAGCCGGCACCGCCGTCTTCTTCACCACTTCCTCCACCACGCTGCGGGCGGTCACGCCGGAGAAGCGGGCCTGCGGCTCCATCACGAGGCGGTGGGCGATGACGGGGGCGGCGAGTTCCTGGATTTGCTCAGGGGTCACGAAGTCGTGGCCGTCCATGAGCGCGAGGGCCTGGGACATTTTCATGAGCGCGAGGGAGGCGCGCGGGCTGGCGCCGAGCTGCACGCCGGTGCGCCCGCGCGTGGCCGCGCACAGATCCACGATGTAGCGCTTGAGTTCGTCGCTCACGCGCACGGCGGTGACGGCGCGTTTGAGCGCGAGCACGTCGGCCAGCGTGACGGCGGTGGCGAGGGCGTCAATGGGATGGGTCTTTTCCTGCGCGGAGAGCACAGCCACTTCGTCCTCGGGGGAAACGTAGCCGAGGGTGAGGCGCGCGGCGAAGCGGTCCATCTGCGCCTCGGGCAGCGGGTAGGTGCCGCGAAAGTCCACGGGGTTCTGCGTGGCGATGACGAAGAACAGCTCGGGCAGCGCGCGACGCTCGCCCTCGACGCTGACTTGCACTTCGCCCATGGCTTCGAGGAGGGCGGATTGCGTGCGCGGAGAGGCGCGGTTGATTTCGTCGGCGAGGAGGATGTTGGTGAAGATGGGGCCTTCGTGAAAGCGGAACTGCTGCTCGCGGGGATTGAAGACGCTGACGCCGAGGATGTCGGAGGGGAGAAGGTCGGGCGTGAACTGGAGGCGCTTGAACTGGGCGTCAATGGAGCGCGCGAGGGCCTTGGCAAGAGTGGTCTTGCCGGTGCCAGGGAAATCTTCGAGGAGGACGTGGCCGCCGGTGGCGAGGGCGGCGAGGATTTTGCGGAGTGCGTCGCGCTGCCCGTGGATGACGCGGCTGATATTGGCGATGATGCGCTCGGAAACTTCCCGTGGTGTTGGATTCATGCTGCGCGCGGAGTGTCGGGAAAAAGTGGTGGGGAGACAAATGGAAAGAGGGCGGAGGAAGTTTCAAATCCCAAAATCCAAATCCCAAATCCCAAACAAATTCCAAACCCCACGCTCCCACGGGCGCATCTCGACACCCCGGAGCGCGGCTGTGGCGTAGCCCAGCCGCAGCACGCTGAAGCCACCAGGCGTGTGGTTTCAGGCGAGGCCGCTGCGGCTGGTCCCGCCCGGCGCGGGACACAGCCGCGCTCCGTCAAAAAGGTTGTGGTGCGGGTGTCCAGTTGCACTCCGACGACGGCGCGTCTGGGAGCGCCGGCTTCCAGCCGGCGCGTAGCTGGCCCAAGAACACCTTCGCGCCGGCAGGGATGCCGGTGCTCCCAGGGTCAAAGCCGCGTGCAAGCTGACTGCATGATTGCATTTGGATTTTCGATGGCTACATTGCGGCACCGAACCCAAATGACCCAAACGCGTAATCTCACTTACGCCCCGCGAAGCGCCGTGCTTTCGCGTGGTGGTCCGCAGGTTCGTTTCTAAACACCAAACTCCATGCAAACCAGGACACACCCACTCCACGTTACAGTTGCGTTACTGCTCGGGGTCGCGCTGCTCGCCGGCACGCCGCTCGCCACGCGCGCCGCCCAAGTCGGAAACAGCGGCTACACCAACGGCTTCGGCAGCCTGCCGCCCGTCGGCGACTGGTCGTCGGGTTCCCTGGGCGGAGCCTCCGCTGACCACGCGACGCCGACAACTCTGGACGCGGCGGCGGTCGCGGTCGCGGCCGGCACGATCAACACGGTGCTGCTCACCGACGCCGCCGATCCCATGACGGCGAACGGTTTCGCGGCGTGGAGTTCGGCCGGATTAAATGTGCAGGTCCGCCCGACCGGCAATGCCGCGACGTTGCTCCTGTGTACTTTGGTCAACAACCTCGGCGTGAACGCGAACTCCGCGACCATCAGTTATGATTTCACCGTCTCGCCGCTGGCCGAGGAGATCAACGGCTTCCGCGCTTTCTACAGCCTGACCGGCGCGGCGAATTCCTGGACACTCATCCCGGCGTTCTCCGTCGGCACTTCGGGCCGGGTCACCGCCACGCTCGCCGTGAACTGGGTGACGGGCGGGAATCTTTACCTGATGTGGGCGGACGACAACGGCTCGCCCGGCCCGGACAATGAAAACAAGATTGATAACTTCTTCGCCTCGGCCCAGCCCGCGAGTGAAATTCCCGCGAACATCACCGGCCAGCCGGCGAACCAGACCGTGGCGGAATTGCAGCCCGCGTCCTTCACTGTGGGCGTGGCCGGTTTCCCAACGCCGACGGTGCAGTGGTACTCGAACAGCGTGGCCCTGCCTGGCGCGACCAATCTCACCTACAGCATTCCTTCGGCGACGCTCGCCTTCAGTGGCGCAGGCTTCAACGCCATCGCGCAAAACACGGCTAGCAACGTCTTCTACTCCGTGACCAGCAGCGTCGCGACGCTGACGGTGACGGCGGACGTGACCGCGCCCGGACTCGTCTCCGTGGCGAGCGCGGGACTGAACGCCGTGGCGCTGTCCTTCACCGAGCGCGTGTTGGAAAGCACGGCCACGAACATCGCGAACTATTTCATCACGAACAACGCAGGCGTGCCGCTCGCCATCACCTCGGCCACGCTCGCGCCGGACATGACCAATGTCTCGCTCGTCACGGCCACGCAGACGCTGGGCGGCATTTACAGGATCGTGATCAACAGCGTGCGCGATCTTTCCGCCGCGTCGAACGTCATCGCCACGAACACCACCGGTGCGTTTA
>JANOAY010000618.1:0-6646 GCA_031411375.1 Pedosphaera sp.
AACCAGATTAGCGCGGACACGAACGTGTTGCTGCGCTTCACCGCGCCGCGCGGCGTGGCGGTGAATCGCAACCCGGCCTCGCCCTACTTCGGGCGCATCTACGTGTCGAACGCCGACACGGGCAGCGTGGCCGTAGTCGGCGCTTTCCCTGCGCGCAATCTGCCGCTCGGCGACGGCCTCTACGCGCTGAACGGCGATTTCACCGACGCACTAGGGCAGGGCGCGGTGGCGCGGACGGCGGGCATTGACTGGCGCAGCACGCTGACGGATCAGGCCAACAAGCCTTTCCGCGTCGAAGTGGGCGAAGACAACAACCTCTATATTTCCGACTACACCTCGCCGACGAACCTCCCGCTCACCGGCAACCTCTACGTCGCCGACCCCGACGTGACCACAGGCACAAATGTATTCATCTTCGATGTCAACGTCAGCGGACGGTTTCCCAGTTCGGCCATTGTCAAAGGCTCGCTCGGCGGCGGTGACTTAAAGGTCTTCGGCATCTATCCCGATCTGTTCTACGAGTCGTTTTCCTTCAGCGTGATGCAGCGGTGGGACGTGGGCACGGGGCCATTTCCTTCTTCAGTCCCGCCGGTCCGCGTCACGGATCTTCCGTTCCTGATCGCAGACGTGCCGAGCGTGCTGTCGGACATCGATATCGCACCAGATGGAAAATACTTCATCGCGCAGAACCGTTCGGACGGCTTCGAAGCCGGCTTGTTCGTGGCTGACCCGGCGCTGGATGGCGGCTCCGGCTTTGCGCCCAAGGTTTATGACTCCTACTTCTACAGCACGACTTCGCAGGGCGCGACGAATGACATCTTCAGGCAGACCCGCGCGGTGAAAGTTTCTCCCGATAACAAAGTCGTGGTGCTCATCCGCGACGACAACCAAGTGTGGATCATCCCGCTGACCAACGGGCTGCCGGACATCTCCAGCCGCATGTTGATGCCCTCCGGCACGACCACCACGATTGGTCGTGACGTCTCCTTCGACGCGGCGGGCAATCTCTACACCGTCAGCTCCGGCCAGGCGGCGATGAAATCTTTCTCGCCCGGCTTCCCGTCGAAGGCCACGACCGGCTCGGACGGCACCTTCACCATCACGCGCGTCACGGGCAATGAAGTGTCCATCTCGCTCACCGACACCAACCTTGCGGAACCCGGCGCGGACACCGGCGCGTTCACCCTCACCCGCTCCGGCGATTTGAGTGCGCCGCTTAACGTCCGCCTCACCTACTCCGGCACGGCCAACTTGACGAACGACTACACCGGCGCTCCGACCAACGTGACGTTCGGCATCGGCGTGGCCACCGCGAACATCACGGTCACGGCCTTGGATGACTCGCTCGGCGAGGCGCTGGAAACCATCATCGTCACCGTCGCGCCCGGCACGAACTACACCTTCAAAGGCGCGTTCTCCGGCACGCTCTTCCTTGCGGATGATGGCGACCTGCCGTCCATCACCGTCGTTGGCGCGGACACGAATCTCTACGAGCGCTTCCCGGCGGATGCGGGCCGTTTCCTTATCTCCCGCGCAGGCGCTCCGACGGGAGATTTGAATGTGAACGTCGCCTACAGCGGCACGGCCGTGGGCGGGACTGATTACATCACCCTCCCGGGCGTCATCACCATTTCCAACAACCAGTTCTCCGCGACAAATATCCTGGTGCCGATTGACAACGCGCTGCTCGACGGCAGCCGCACCATCATCGTGACCGTGCAGTCCGGCGCGGGCTACGTGCTGGGGGCCGTGACCAACTCGACCTTCCTGATTCGCGACGACGAGACCTCGCCGAACACGCCCGTGCTCTTCAGCGATGATTTCGACACCGACACCACGGCGAACTACGCCGTCCGTTTCGGCGCGGACAACGCCGTCCTCGACCGCACCGTGACCTTCAACTTCGACTACAGCACGCTGGGCCTCGCCAGCGCGCCGCACAGCAGCGGCGGCACCACGCGCGGTCTCTACGCCACCGTCAACAAGGCCGACGCCACGCTCAGCGCGGCGGGCGTGAACATCTATCCGCTCAACGTCGCCTTCAGCAACGAGTATGTCCTGCGCTTTGACATGTATCAGAACGTGGGGCTGGTCGCAGGCAGCACCGAGCACGCGCTGTTCGGGCTGAACCACTCGGGCACCCGCACCAACCGTGCGCTGACCGGCGGCGGCCTGGTCGGCGGCGACGGCGTGTGGGTGGCCACGGAATCCGACGGCTCGGGCAGCAGCAGTGGCCGCAGCTACGCGATTTTCGGCAGCACCAACGCCACCGTGGCCCCGCCCTTCAGCAGCATCACGGCGGCCACCTATGGCACCTTCTTCACCGTGCCGCCGTTCCGGGCCGCCGGCGCGCCGAGCGGACAGTGGGTGGATGTGGAACTGAGCCAGACCAACCAGTCCACCAACGTGATCGTCACCTTGAAGATCAATGCCGTGACCATTCTCGCGCGCACCAACAACAGTCTCTCGACCAACGGCACGATCATGCTCGGCTACATGGACTCCTTCGGTTCCATCGGCGCGGCCACCAACTACGTGGTCTTCGACAACGTACGTGTGATCAACCTCACGCTCGCCCGCCCGAACATCACCGCCATTCGCACCAACGGCGCGAACATCGAGGTGGACTTCACGGCGGGCGCGGCGGATTTGCCCGGCGCGTTCACGCTGGAGAGCAGCACCGTGCTGCCCGGCGGATTCACCACCGACGCCGGTTCGAGCGTGAGCCTGCTCAGTCCCGGTTTGTTCCGCGCCACCTCGCCGAACAGCGGCGGGCCACAGCGCTTCTACCGCGTCAAACGCTGAGTTGAATGGAAGGATGTCCTCGCGCGGCCCCGCTGGTCGGGGCCGCGCTTCCGTTGAAGATTGAACGAGATGAAAACTGGAACACAAAATCGTCGGGGCGGGTTCACGCTCATCGAGCTGCTCGTCGTCATCGCCATCATCGCCATTCTCGCCGCGCTGCTCCTGCCCGCGCTGGCCAAGGCCAAGGAGAAGGCGCGGTTGACGAAATGCATCAGCAACCTGAAGCAGATGCAACTGGCGGCGATCCTTTACGCGGACGACAATGAAGATGTGCTTCTGTTGAACGCTCCTGCCACCGGCCCGACCAATTTGGTTTGGGTTCGGGGGACGTTCATGAATTGGTTTGTTTCTAATTCAAACACGAATGTGACATTTCTTAAGAGCACCTTGCTCGCGCCCTATTGCGAATACGTTGTGGAAATCTACAAATGCCCGTCGGACAACGTGCCTTCGGACAACGGGCAGCGTGTCCGCAGTTACTCGATGAACGGACAGATGGGACATTTTGGCGGCATGCCGCTTCCCGCCGGTCCCTTCACGACTTATTACACACCGCCCATTTATAATGGTGGGTGGAAGGTGTACAAAAAAAACAGCGATTTCACGGATCTCTCTCCCTCTGACGCATTCTTTTTCGCTGAAGAACATCCGGGTTCGATCAACGACGGATTTCTTCAAATTAATCTTCTTGGTCCGACTTTTCCTGACGTTCCTGGCTCGAACCATGACGGAGTCGGGGCGGTGTCATTTGCTGACGGACATGTAGAACCTCGCCGGTGGGACAATAAATACCCGGTCGCAAAAGGAACTCCGGTCGCAAATAAGGCGGCTTCAGCGCGGGATTTGCAGTGGATGCGGGACCACGCCAGCCGTCCGCAGTGACACCAGCGGAATTTCGAGCGGTTCAGTCTCGCCCGGACGCGTTCGCCCTCGTCGAACTGCTCGTGGTCGTGGTCTTCGTGGTGTTGCTCGCCAGTTTGCATTTCACCGCGCGGGGCCGGGCGACCGCGAAGGCGCAGCTCGTCGAGTGCCTGAGCAATGTCCGCCAGTTGCAGCACGCCGCGCTGCTCTACGCGGATGACAACGAGGATGTGCTGCCGCCCAATGCTCCGGCGGGCGCACCGCCCAGTTCAGCGTGGGTGCCGAGCACCTACATGAATTGGAATACCAGTCCCGCCAACACCAACGTGGCAGCCCTTGTTGGTCCGTTGTTCAGCCAGTATGCCGGGCGCAATTTCCGCATCTACAAATGTCCGGAGGACTTGGAACGCGCGGCCAACGGTGACCGCCTGCGCAGCTTCGCCATGAACAGCCAGATGGGCCACATCGAGATGCCTCTGCCGGGACTATTTCCTGGGACTTACACCCCGCCCAATTACAACCCCGGCTGGCGCGTCTTCAAACGCACCTCGGATTTCTTCACCGCCGATCCCGCCAAGCTCTTCGTCTTCATCGAAGAACATCCCGACGCCATCAACGACGGCTACTTCCAAGTGAACATGAGCGCGCCAACTTTCCCCAGCGTCCCCGGCTCGAACCACGACGGCTCCGGCACACTTTCCTTCGCCGACGGCCACGTCGAGGCTCACGCTTGGGAAACCCGCCCGCCCGTCAAAAAACTCACGATCTCCAACGTCCCCGCCACCACCAACGACTGGCGCTGGCTCACCGCCCGCACCACGTTGCCGTCCGCGCCGTGAGGTGGAACTTCTCGCGCGGCGAGAAGTCGCGCCGCGCCGAGCGCGCGTCTGGTTCCCTCTCCTCGCGAGGCACGAGTGAGGAGAGGGTTAGGGAGCAGCCGAGAAAGATTCGAGAGGTTGTCTTGTTTATCGGGCCTCCACCTCTCCCCGGCCCTCTCCTCCATCCGATGGAAGAGAGGGAGAAAAAACTCAGGCGAGTTGTCGTGGCTATCCCTTCTCCTTGAACACAATGTCAATGGCCAGTCCGGCGGCGAGCAGCAGCGCGCTGGCGGCTTGGTTGCCGCTGTCGTCGGCGAGGGTGATGATGTAGTTGTCCGCCGAGGTGAAAAGTTCCTTGCCTAGGCCCGCCCACTTCTTCGTCACGCGCCCGATCTCGCGCCCGTTGGCGAGGAACTGGAAGTCCCAGCCCTTCCAGTTGCCTTTCACTTCGGCGACCTGCCGGTTCGCGCTGTCGTACACGTAGAAGCCGCCGCCAAGGGAGAAGAGTTTGCTTTTGAAATAGCCGAGCGGCGTGCGGTCGGCGGCGGTCACGCTGACCTTCGAGCGGAGAAAGGTGAAGCCGCGATGAATGGTCACGAGCGGCGGCTGGCCTTCGCCGTCGTAGATGTTCACGGTCGTGGGCATCAGGTGTTTCTTGATGAGCAGCCGCAGCCACTTCGCCCACGCGGGCGGTTCTTCCTTGGCGATGCCGATAACCTGCTGGTTCACAGGATCAAGGATGTCGTAAGTGTCCGTCAGCTTGATGAGGGCCGTGCGCTCGCGGATGAAAAAGGCGGAACGCTCCAGCAACGCGCGCGACACGACCGGGGGCTCGGCCGCAGCCGCGCTCGCAGGGTGCGCGCCGGTGACGCGCAAGCCCGTCGGCATGGGCGGCGGTGGCGGCGGCGCGGCCGCGGCGAGTTGCCGGGCGATGAGGGCGTTGGCGCTGGCGGTGCCGTCCGCGCCGCAGGCGGGACACTGGACGGCCACGGGCATGCGGCCTTGCACGGGTTCCACGTCGAATTTGAAACGGCTGCCGCAGGCGCAGGTGACTTTGATTTCCATAGGCGTTGGCGTTGGCTGGCGCGGACTAAATCAGCGAGGCCCCGCGCGGGCAATCCAATTTCCCGGGGCCGTGAGCGCCGGGGTGCCTCTTGCCACTGTTCTTGGCTCAAACCAAACCAACTAAATCACCCGTGCCGCGACCCCTCACCTGTCCACCAAATCGAGCCAGGCTCAGGTTTCAGGAACGTGTCGAGATGCGCCCGTAGTTACGGACAATAGCATCGCGCGCTGGTCAGCGCGCTGAGTTTGAGATCAACTGCGCTGCGCATGAACTTGCGGCGCTACCTCGCCACGCTTTCCACGGGACGTTTGATCCTGTGGTGCTACTTCCTCTGGTACGCCGTCGTGCTGGTGAAGTATTTTGATCCGTCCGCGCGGCTCTGGCTCACCTCGCTCGGCCTGAGCGTGATCATTGGCTTCGCGCTCTACCTGAGCACGGCCGGCTCGGGCACCACAAAGGTGCGGCTGGACCGCTGGCAGTTGTTTCGCTTGTTTCTCATGCCTTTCTGCGTGTCGAGCTTCGCCGCGCTGGTGAAGGGGGAAAACTTTGTCCTCATCTTCTCGCCTGTTCCGCGCGAGAACCTCCTCGCCGCCGCGCTCTGCGTGGCGCTGGTCGTGGTGGTGCTGGCGGTGAAGAGGGCGGGGAAACGTCGGTAGCCCGGCCAACCTTGCATCCGGCGGCGCTGATGTTTGGAGCTTGTTTGGAGTTTGAAGTTTAGATTTTGGATTTTTTATTTTGTCCCCGCCTCTCCCCATATTTGTCCGACCCCGGCGCGCACACTGCGCGCATGAATAACACGCAAATCGAACTGGGTTTTGAACCGAACAACGTCAAACCGTGCCGCTCGGCCCGCGCGCGCCGGGCGCCGGGCGCGCGCTGGTGGTTTGACCAGATGCACACCGTCGTGGACCGCGCCTTCGAGTGGAGCCGCACCGCGCAGGCCCGGCCGGAGCAGACGTACATTTCCTTCGGCGGTCGCGCGCGGCACGAGAAGGCGTGAACGGGGCGATGGGAGTGGGGGAGGGGTGACCCCGGGCCCACCCCCCCCCCCAAAAGTAGTGACCGTGGCCCCCCGGTAAAAAGCCCCCCCCTTGTA
>JANOAY010000619.1:0-8198 GCA_031411375.1 Pedosphaera sp.
ATTGATTTGCGAAGGCGCTGGCGCGAGCCAGCGCCTTTTTCTTTGGAGCGCGGGTTTTCAACCCGCAGCAACGTGAAATGGAGAACGGCATCCGCAAGTTTCAAGTCTCTCAGCTTGCGAACATTGCTGCGGGTTAAAAACCCGCGCTCCATGTTTTCCGTGGTTCACATCTTTCTTCTTTGTGTGGTCGCGCACCGCTGCTTCAATTTCCGCCGATGCAAAACCCCATCATCGTCGCCCTGGATGTTCCGACCGCCGAGCAGGCTGTTGCGCTCGCGCATCAAGTCGCGCCCGCCGTCGGCGCGTTCAAGATCGGCAGCGAACTGTTCACCGCCGCCGGGCCGGACATCGTGCGGAAGATTCGCGCGACCGGCGCTTCCGTCTTTCTCGATCTCAAGTTTCACGACATTCCGAACACCGTCGCCAAGGCCATCGCCTCGGCCACGCGGCTGGATGTGCAGATGATCACCATCCACACCGGCGGTGGTCTCACGATGATGCAGGCGGCGGAGGAATCCGCGCAGAAGACCGCCGACCAAGCGGGCCTGAACGCGCCGCTCATCCTCGGCGTGACGGTGCTGACCAGCATGGAGTCGAGTGACCTCGAAGGCGTGGGCGTGACCGCAGGCGTCGGCCATCAGGTCGAACGCCTCGCACAACTGGCCGCGCGCGCGGGCTTGCGCGGACTGGTCTGCTCGCCGCTCGAAGTTGCGGGCTTGAAACAAATTCTTCCCCCTCACATGCAATTCGTCACGCCGGGCATCCGCACTGGAGACGACGCGGCGGGTGATCAGAAGCGGACGTTGAGCGCGAAGGAGGCGATGGCGGCTGGTTCAACGTGGCTGGTGATTGGCCGCCCGATTTACGCCGCGCCGAATCCGCGCGCGGCGGCGGAAAAGATTCGCGAGTCGCTCGCCTAGGTGGCTCGCCTCGCGCTGCGAGGCGAGGGGTCGCAGCGCGACCCCTTCCACCATTACGCCAGCCCGCGCTGGCGCAACTCCTTCAACGTCCACTCGTATTCGCCCACGAGTTGGTCCACCACGCTGCGGTTCTTCATGTCGCCCGGCATCACTTCCCAGGTGTAAGTCTCCATCTCGAGGTGCGAGCAGAGCGACGGCTCCTTGGCCAGCGCATCCATCACGCCGAGCAGATGATCGCTGGTGGTGCGGAACAGCGGCGTGGGCGCGCAATGCAGCGGGACGTGAAAGTGAATGCGCCACTCGGGCGGCGAGTTGAGAGTTGAGAGCTGGGAGTTGAGCGCGTCGTCGAGATCGCGATAGCGCGTGAGCGCGCCGTCCGCCGAGCGTTCGATGACTTGGTGGAAATACACCGGCTCGCAAAAGCCTTTCAGCGCGGCGCGCGTCTCCGCGTCGGCCAGCACCTTGAGCGCGGAACTGAAATGCAGCTTGCTGATGCGGATGTCGTGCTCGCGAAAGCGTTGCAGCACGTTGGCCGGACGCTCGTATTCCACCGCGAGATGGCAGGTGTCGTAATTCACCCCGAGATGATCGCGCAGCCGCGAATCGCCCGGATGCTCCTCGCGCAACTGGTCGAAGAACATCGCCGTCTCCGAACTCGTTTCGAGAAAGCACAGCGGCTCCGGCTCCAGCCCGAGATGCAGCTTGCGCCCCGTGCGCTGCGCGAGCCGCGCGATGTGCTCGACGGTGCGCCACACGTTGTCGCGCATCGCCTGCACCTGCGCCTGGCTGGTTATAAACTCTTTGAACGAACCCGGCACCGTGCTGACGCTGCCCTCGACGCCCTCCGGAACAATTTGCGCGAGCAAATCAAACAGCAGGTTCGTGTAATCCACGCGCTCGTCCGTGGTCCAGTCCGGCTGATAGACCTGCTCCTTTACCCGCGTGCCGTGGAACTTGCCGTAGGGAAATCCGTTGATGGTGAAGACGTAGCAATTCTCCCGGTCCAGCCAGCGGCGGAAGTCCGCGAGCGTCTGCGCATCGCTCAACTCCCGCGCCGCATCCGCGCCGAGCCGCAGGCCGATGGCGTACGGCTTCCCCTTCGACACGCGGTCGCGCACGGCCAGCGTGTATTTCTGGAGCGTGTCCAACGTCTGCGCCCACGACTCGCCGCGATGGATGTTCGTGCAGTAGGCGAGGTGCAGGCCGTGATTTAATTGCATGGGCCGAATTAACCACGGCGCGGCGGAAGGGCAGAGAAGATTTTCACAACGAAGGAAGCGGCCCGACCACGCTGGCCGCGCTGGCGCGCGGCTTCTTTGCGCCCTTGGTCGTCGCGGCCTCCCGGCAGAAAGCCGCCTTGGTCACTTCGTCGCTCCGCTCGCTGCTGAATTTTCGCGTGACGCGGCGCGTCGGTTGGCGGAACTATTCGTCACCCATGAAAATACTCGTTGCTCTCAGCGCCCTCGCCTGCGCCGCCGTTGTCGCCACCGCCGCCGATGAGGCCGGTTTCAAACCGCTCTTCAACGGCAAGGACCTGACCGGCTGGTCCGGCAATCCCGATCTCTGGTCCGTGGAGGACGGGACGATTAAGGGCGTCACCAAAGCTGACCCGAAGCTCACGCACAATACGTTCCTTGTGTGGACAAACGGCGAGGTGGCGGATTTCGAGCTGCGCTTTTCATACAAGATCGTGGCGGGCAATTCCGGCGTCCAATATCGCAGCAAGGTGCTGCGGCAGGGCGCGCAGGGGCCGATTGTCGGCGGCTATCAGGCGGACTTCGAGGCGGGCAAGACTTACAGCGGGATTCTTTACGAGGAACAGGGCCGCGGCATTCTCGCGCAACGCGGGCAGAAGACGGTCATCCAGGAAGCCTTCTTCGTGACGGACACCAAGGAAGTGGTGGACGCCAAGACCGGCGCAAGGAAGGAGCAGAAGACCAGGCGCGAGGTGCAACGTGATTCCACCGAGGCGGCTGCGGCCAAACCTGATGTGAAAGTCCAAGTCGCCGGCTCCGTCGGCGACACGAAGGAGATTCAGTCCAAGATCAAGCACGAGGAGTGGAACGACTACGTCATCATCGCCAAGAGCAATCACCTCCAGCATTTCATCAACGGCGTGCCGACCATTGACGTGACCGACGAGCAGGAAGCGAAGGCCGCGAAGTCCGGCGTGCTGGCGCTCCAGATTCACACCGGCCCGCCCATGACGGTGCAATTCAAAAACCTTCGCATCAAGAATCTGGGCCAGTAGGACAATTTCACCTGCGCTTTCTGGCTTATGAAATTCTTACCCTTGTTGATGCTGTGCGGGGCCGTCGTCAGCGCGAGCGCGGCGGATAAAAAAATCATCCTCCTCGCGGGCAGTCCCAGCCACGGGCATCTCGAACATGAGCATCGCGCCGGCTGCCTGCTGTTTCAGAAGTGCCTCGCCAGCGTGCCGGGCGTGAACGTGACGGTGGTGAGCAACGGCTGGCCCAAGGACGAATCTGTTTTCGCGGGCGCGGACGCCGTCGTCGTGTTCTGCACCGGTGGCAACAGCCATTTGCTCACCAAGGACGAGCGGCGGCAGACGATGGACGGCGTGCTGAAGAACGGCGCGGGTTTCGGCACCATGCACTACGGCGTGGAGATTCCTGAGGGCAAGGGCGGCGCGGAATTTCTGCGCTGGCAGGGCGGCTACTTCCTCACCAACTGGTCGGTGAATCCGCACTGGGACGCGAACTTCACGAATTTGCCGAATCACGAAATCACGCGCGGCGTGAAGCCGTTCAAGATTCGCGACGAGTGGTATTACCACATGAAGTTCGTGGACGGCATGAAGGGCGTGACGCCCATCCTGAGCGCCATTCCGCCGGAGAACACGCGCGGTCGCCCCGGCGCGAACAGCACCCACGGCGGCAACCCTGAAGTGCAGAAGCACGCGGGCGAGGCGGAGACGGTGGTGTGGGCCTACGAGCGGCCCGATGGCGGGCGCGGCTTCGGCTTCACCGGCGCGCACGAGCATCGCAACTGGGCCAACGAGAATTTCCGCAAGGTGGCGCTGAACGCGATTCTGTGGATCGCCAAAGTCCCCGTGCCCGTGAACGGCGTGGAATGCGAAGTCACGCCAGAAGACATCATGGCGAATCTCGATCCCAAAGGTCAGAAGCCGAAAGCCGCTGCCGTCGCGCCGAAGGCCGAGCCGTTCATCAGTCCCGTGCTTCCCGAGAAAAAATGAAAATCCATTCTGTTCTGGCCGGTGCGCTGGCTGCCGTCCTGTTGGTTGGCTGCGCCACCGCGGAAACCGCGTCCACGAAAAACCTCGTCCTCATCGCGGGCAAGCCGAGTCATCCGTCGGGGATGCATGAGTTTCGCGCGGGCGCGCTGCTGCTTCAGAAATGCCTGAGCGAGGTGAAGGGCGTGAACGTGACGGTCTATTCCAATGGCTGGCCGAATGTGGCGGGCGCGCTCGACGGTGCGGATGCCGTGGTCATTTACGCGGACGGCGGCGGCGGGCATCCCGCCGTGCAAGGCGACCACAAGCAGATCCTCGGCGCGCTGGCGAAGAAGGGCGTCGGCCTTGGCTTCATGCACTACGGCGTGGAAGTGCTGGCCACGAACGGCGGGGCGGAGTTCAAGGAATGGATTGGCGGCTATTACGAGCATCAGTTCTCCTGCAACCCGATGTGGGCGCCGGAATACAAAACCTTCCCCAAGCACCCCGTTGCGAATGGCGTGCAGCCGTTCAGCAACAAGGACGAATGGTATTTCAACATGCGCTGGAGTGAGGACACGAAGGGCCTCACCAAAATCCTGAACGCCACGCCATCCGATGACGTGCGCGACGGCCCGTACGTCTATCCCAAGGGGCCGTATCCGCACATCGTCGCGGCGAGCGGCCGCGAGGAGACGATGATGTGGACGTACGAGCGCGCCGACGGCGGGCGCGGCTTTGGTTTCACCGGCGGTCACACGCACGCGAACTGGGGCAATCCGAACCAGCGCAAGGTCGTGTTGAATGCGCTGCTCTGGATCGCCAAAGCCAAAGTGCCCGCGAACGGTGTGGAGTCCGTCGTCAGTGAAGATGATTTGAAACAGAACCTTGACCCCAAGAAGAAATGAAACGCACCACGCTCTCGTCCCTGTTCGTCCTTTCCGTCACTTCCGCGCTTTTCGCCGCTGACGCGCCGCCGGAAACCAAACCCGCCGCGCCCAAGCCCGCGCACACGCGCCCGGCCAGCCGTGAGGCCGCGCTCGACGACTTGCAGAAGATGACCGTGGCCGACGGCCTGGAGGTCACGCTCTTCGCTTCCGAGCCGATGATGGTCAACCCGTGCGACATGGACGTGGACGCGCGCGGCCGCGTGTGGATCACCGAGGGTGCGAACTACCGCAAGTGGGCCAACCCGCCGGTGCGCCCCGAGGGCGACCGCATTCTCATCATGGAGGACACCAACGGCGACGGCGCGGCGGACAAGTCCACGGTGTTTTATCAGGGCACGGACATTAACAGCGCGCTCGGCATCTGCGTGCTGGGGAACAAGGTCATCGTGTCCGTGTCGCCGAACGTGTTCGTGTTCACCGACGAGGATGGCGACGGCAAATCGGACAAGAAGGAACTCCTATTCACCGGCATCTCCGGCGTGCAGCACGATCACGGCGTTCACGCCTTCATGTTCGGCCCGGACGGCAAACTTTATTTCAACCAGGGCAACGACGGAAAACAGATCAAAGACAAGGACGGCAAGCCCGTGGTGGACATCGAGGGCAACGTGGTCGAGGCGAAGGGCAAGCCGTATCGCCAAGGCTTCGCGTTCCGTTGCAACGTGGACGGCAGCGAGTTCGAGGTGCTGGGCCACAACTTCCGCAACAACTACGAACTGGCCGTGGACTCCTTCGGCACCGTCTGGCAGTCGGACAACGACGACGACGGCAACAAGGGCGTGCGGATCAATTACGTGATGGAGCACGGCAACTTCGGCTACCAGGAAGAGAAGACCGGCGCGGGCTGGGGCGCGAACTGGAAGAAGGGTCAGACCAAGGGTGCGAAGGACGAGGACAAAGTTTTGTATCAGTGGCATCAGCATGATCCCGGTGTGGTGCCAAATTTGATCAACACCGGCGCGGGTTCGCCCACCGGCATCACGGTCTATGAAGGCAAGCTGCTGCCAGAAATTTTCCGCAACCAGGTCATCCACTGCGACGCCGGCCCGCGCGTCGTGCGCGCGTATCCCGTCAAGTCCAGTGGCGCGGGCTACACCGCCGAGATGGTGAATGTGCTGACCAGCAGCGACGCATGGTTTCGCCCGTCTGACGTGAGTGTGGCGCCGGACGGTTCGTTGATGATCGCCGATTGGAATGATCCCGGCGTGGGCGGTCACGCGGCGGGTGATCACGACGTGAACATCATGCGCGGCCGCGTTTATCGCGTGGCTCCCAAGGGCGCGAAATACACGGTGCCGAAGTTTGATCTCACGACGGCGTCGGGCGCGGTGGCCGCGTTGCAGTCGCCGAACAATGAAACCCGTTACCTCGCGTGGACGGCGCTGAACAAGATGCAGGCGGGTGCGGAGCCGGAGCTGTTGAAACTGTGGAACGGCCCGGACGTCCGCCAGCGCGCGCGCGCGGTGCAGTTGCTCGCGCGCATCAAGGGCAAGGAGGATCGCTACGTGCAGACGGCGATGCGCAGCGGCGTGTCCGACCTGACCGTGACGGGCCTCCGCATGGCGCGCGAGTTGAAGCTGCCGATGGACACTTACCTCACCTATCTCGTCGGCCACGCCAGCGCCGCCGTGCGCCGCGAGTGCGCCATCGCGCTGCGCCACAGCAAATCACCTGAGGCTCCGAAGCTCTGGGCCAAGCTCGCCGCGCAGCACGACGGCCAGGATCGCTGGTATCTCGAAGCCCTCGGCATCGGCGCGGACAAACAGGAGGAAAAGTATTTCGCCGCGTGGCTCGAAGCCGTGAATGGAAAGTGGGACACCGCCGGAGGTCGCGACATCGTGTGGCGCTCGCGCACACCGAAGACGCTCCCGATGCTCGTGAAATTGATCACGGCCAAGGAAACGAGCGCCGCTGACAAAGACCGCTACATGCGCTCACTTGATTTCCTCACCGGCCCGGAGAAGGAAGCCGCGCTGGTGGAAATCGCCACGGGCGGGCTGTGAGGGGAAAAGTAATCAGTCATCAGTAGTCAGTAATCAGTGGCGCGCGCGTCGTTGCTGCGCCGTTGCTTTACTGATTACTGGGCTACTGATTACTGATCACTGTCCGCTTCCTTCACACCACAAACTCCAGCTCCGGCGCGCGCGGCGTCAGTCCGCGCTCGTGGGCGCGGCGCAGGAAGCGGCGGATGGATTCCCGGCCCTTCTCGCCGTAGTCCAGCGTCCAGTGGTTCACGTACATGCCCACGAACTGGTCGGCGAGTTCACGGCCCATGTCGCGCGCGTATTGCAGCGCGTGCTGCACGGCTTCGGCGCGGTGATCGAGGCTGAACTGGATGCTGGCGGTGAGCGTGTCGGAGATTTTCTTCCGCACGTCGGGCGCGAACCGTTTGTGAATCACGTTGCCGCCAAGCGGGAGCGGCAGGCCGTCATTTTCGCGGCCCCACCACACGCCCAGGTCTTCGCACACGACCAGTCCTTCGTTTTGATAGGTGAGCTGGCCTTCATGAATGATCAGCCCCACGTCCGCGCGTCCGTCGCGCACGGCGGCAAAGATTTGATCGAACGGCACGACGATGAAGTTGAACTCCTTCCCCGGTTTGCCGAGCCACAGTTGCAGCGCGAGAAAGGCGCTGGTCATGGTGCCGGGCACGGCGATTTTCTTGCGCAGGATTTCCTCGCGCGAAAACTTCTGCTTCGCCACCAGCATCGGGCCGTAGCCATCACCCATGCTCGCGCCGCTGGGGAGCAGCGCGTACTGGTCGCAGACGTGGGCGTAGGCGTGGATGCTGATCGCGGAGATGTCCAGTTCGCCGCGCGTGGCGCGTTCGTTCAGCGTCTGGATGTCCTGAAGAATGTGCTCGAAACGAAGGCCGTGCGTGGGAATCAAATCCTTGGCGAGCGCGTAAAACATGAAGGCGTCGTCCGGGTCCGGCGAATGTCCGAGCGTGAGCGTGCGTTGTTCCATCGCGGGAATGGAACCCAGACGGGCGTTGAATGAAAATCAAATTCATGGATAGTGCCGCCATGAACGAATCGTTTCTGTGGATTGACCCGGAGCGGCTGGGCGGCAAGCCCTGTTTCCGGGGAACCCGCGTGCCGGTGCAGACGCTGTTCGACTACGTGGCGGCGGGCG
>JANOAY010000620.1:0-2151 GCA_031411375.1 Pedosphaera sp.
CCCCGGAAAATGGGGCGAATGCACCAACTCCTTTTACGACCCCATGCTCAACGCCCACTTCTTCCACAACGCCGGCGACAGCAACGACAACGGCACGGTCTGGGTCTATCGCCACAAACGCGCGCAGCCATGCCCGCCAAACCTTCTCCCGGAGAAGGGAGATACTGCTCGCTCCTGCGCTTCGTTCAGGCTAATCTCCGAGATTCCAAGATGAATCTTCTCCGTCAGTTCACTTGCCTGCTCGTGCTGTCGCTGCTCGCTGCGTCGCCCGTCCACGCGGCGAACGGGCTGACTGGAAAGTATTACGACGAAAACGACTTCACTTCGCAGAAGACCTCGCGCACAGATGCGACGGTGGATTTTGATTGGGGGGCTTCGATTCCGGCGGGCACGGCGTTGACGAGCGGGGACAATTTTTCCGTGCGGTGGACGGGGCAGATTGAGCCGCAGTTCTCGGAGACTTACACGTTCTACGTCGCGGCGGATGACGGGTCGCGGCTGTGGATTGATGACAAGTTCATCGCGGCGCGGGTGGAATACGTCTCCGGCGGAGCCAACATGCGGGGGACGGTGAAGCTGACGGCGGGACGCAAGGTGAACATCCGGCTGGAGATGATTGAGAAGACGGGGAGTGCGTTGGCAAAGTTGGAGTGGTCGAGCCCGAGCTTGGCGCGACAGGTGGTTCCGCAGGCGCGGCTTTTTACGGACGACGTGGACGCTGAGACGGGGGCGCTGATGAAGGAGGTTTGGGATGGCGTGGCGGGCACGGCCATCAGCCAGTTGACCGGTCACGCGAATTATCCGAGCCGGCCGCTGGCCCGTGATTTCATCCAGAGCTTCGAGTCGTTTCTCACCAACTGGACGGACACGTTTGGCACCCGCGTCACGGGCTTCATCGTGCCGCAGGTGAGCGGCAGCTACAGCTTCGCGGTGGCAGGCGATGACATCGTGGAACTGTCTCTCAGCACGGGTTCATCGGAGGGGAACAAGGCGCTCATTGCGTCGGTGCCGTCGGCCACCGGGTTTCGCGAGTGGACGAAGTTTCCCTCGCAAGTGTCCACGACGCGGACGCTCACGGCGGGGCAGAAGTATTTCGTCGAGCTGCTGCATGTGGAGGCCACGGGCAGCGACCATTTTTCCGTCGCGTGGAAGACGCCGGGCAGCGCGACGTGGGAGGTGATTGGCGGCGACTACCTCGTGCAGGCGGGCATTGACCGGCCGCAGCCGGCGGAGTCGTCATTGCTGGATACGCTGGCCACGGGGCATCCGCGGGTGCTGGCGACGCAGGAGCGGTTCGACTGGCTGAAGGCGCAAATAGCCGCCAACCCATCGGGCAATCAGGCGAACTGGTATGCCACGCTGCTGGCCCGCGCGAACGCCATTCTCACCCAGCCGGTGAATGTTTACGATGCGGACGACAATCTCGATGTGAGCCGCTCGGTTCTGGACCGCATCTACACGCTGGCGCTGGTGTGGCAGGTTTCGGGCAACAGCCAGTATGCCGAGCGGGCGTGGACGGAACTGGATGCGGCGCGGAATTTCTCGAGCTGGCAGCCGTCGAAATTTCTCTGCGTGGCGGAAATGACGCACGCCTTCGCCATCGGCATGGACTGGTTTTACCACTACTGGTCGGCCTCGCGGCTCACAGCGATTCGCAGTGCCATCGTCAACAAGGGATTCAATCCGGCCATCGCCGACTACGATGGGAACGAATGGTGGACGCTGAACAGCGCGAACAATTGGAACCCCGTTTGCAACGGCGGCATGGTGCTCGGCGCGCTGGCGAACGGCACGTATGATGAGGCGAAGGCGGAGAAGATACTCCAGCGGGCGCTCGCTTCGGTGCGTCCGGTGCTCGGCCATTACACGGCGGACAATGGCGCGTGGTATGAGGGCGCGGCTTACTGGGGCTACTCGGCGCAGTATCTCGTGCGGATGCTCTCCGGTCTGGAGGGCGTGCTGGGCAGCGACTTCGGCTACCTGAGCAGCAAGCAGGGATTGTCGGAAAGTGGCGTCGTGCCGATGCACATGACCGGGCCCACGGAGAACATGTATAACTTCGGCGACACGGCAAACTACGAGCGGGCCGGTCCCGAGCTGTTCTGGTTTGCGCGGCGCTACAACCGTCCGGTGTGCGCATGGTTTCAGCGC
>JANOAY010000621.1:0-5360 GCA_031411375.1 Pedosphaera sp.
CCGCACGACAAGCTGAAGATCACCTGCACCAGCGCGGACAGCGGCAACCGCTTCACGGAATTTTTCAGCCTCGAAGTGTCGCCCGAAAGCTGGCGCAAGGAACTCGCGCACGCCCGCACCTTCTGCTTCTTCGAGGAGATCGAATACCTCTACAAAAGCGGCCTCATCAAAGGCGGCTCGCTGGAAAACGCCATCGTCATCCGCGACGACGCGGTGCTGACGAATGAGCCGCTGCGCTACGTGCAGGAATTCGTCCGGCACAAGATGCTCGACATCGTCGGCGACCTCTCGCTGCTCGGGCGTCCGTTGCACGGCCACATTGTGGCCGTCCGCCCGAGCCATCAGTCGAATGTCGAGCTGGTCAAGGCGATTCAGACGCAGATGCGCAAACCGCTCGTGGCCGCACAGACGTTCGCGCCGCCGCCGCAGCCGTTGCCGACGGAGAAGGTGGAAACGCCGGTGAAAAAATCCGGGCCGGAAACCACCGTCACCGCCACCGAGGCTCCGCTCGTCCGCGACGGCGCGACGCTGGACGTGATGCAGGTGATGAAAATTCTCCCGCACCGTCCGCCGTTTCTCATGGTGGACCGGGTGACGAAGATTGACGGCAACAAGATCACCGCGCTGAAACTCGTCACGATGGGCGAGTCGCATTTCCAAGGACACTTTCCCGATCATCCGATCATGCCGGGCGTGCTTCAGCTCGAAGCCATCGCGCAAGTCGCGGGCATCCTGATGATGCGGCAGGCGGAGAACACCGGGAAGCTGGCCTACTTCATGTCCGCCGAGAGCGTGAAATGGCGCAAGCCCGTGCGCCCCGGCGACGCGCTGGTCATTGACGTGGAGATGACCAAGTCGCGCGGCAAAATTGGCAAAGCCAAGGGTGTGTGCTCCGTGGACGGCGAGCCGGTGAGCGAGGCGGAAGTGACGTTCATGCTGATTGACCGGTAGGCGCGAAATATTTCAATCCTGAAAGGATTGGGTAACCCAGTCCAAGGTTGCGCCGCCCAGGCCTGCCCAGGGTTCACGTCCCACAAATTTTTTCAAACCCTGACAGGGTTGCATCAACGCCACGTTCAAGCGCTACGTGATTCAACCCTTGCAGGGTTGATGACCTCATCGCATCGCCGACCCAGGGTAGCTCCTGCGTCGCAACCCTGGGCTGGACTATCTGAATTCTTTGAGGATTCGGGAAACGCGGGGCGCGGCGAGTGAGGAGAAAGTTTTTAAGCCGCACTCGACGCGCCCGGCGGCACGCGCTATTCCAACGCGGTCGCAACCATTTACTCTGATGAAAAAATTATCGCTCCCTCGTCACGCGGGTTCGCACCACGCCGTATTCGCCCTGACCTTCGCCGCCCTCATCCCTGCCCTGCCCCTCGCGGCGGCGCAGAGCGGCGAGGAGTTTCGCGTCTCCGTCGGCGCGGGGCATCGCTTCGACGCGGACATTGATCATCACCGGGGCGATTTTAACGAGACGCGCTTCGGGGCCACGGTCACACGCCCGTTCATTCTCGACGAGCGCTGGCGGATTGATCCCGTCGTGGGCTACCGCTTCAGCGCCTATGATTTTTCCAAGGGCGAACCGTGGGACGACGTTCACCAACTGCGCGCCACCGTGATGATGCGCCATATGGTGAACGCGAAGTGGGCCGTCTTCGGCGGGCCGACCGTCGGCCTCGCGCTCGAATCCGGCGCGGACGCGGGCGACGCGCTGACCTTCGGCGGCGCCATCGGCGTGATGTATCAGGCGAGCGAGCGCCTGACCATCGGCGGCGGCGTGGGCGTGACCACCGAGATCGAGGACAACGCCACCGTGCGCCCGGTGCTGATTTTGAACTGGCGCATCAGCGACCATTGGTCGGCCGAGTCCGGCTACTTCGACGTGGCGGGCGGGGGCGGGCCGGGCGCGGAAATCCGTTATCAAATCAACGAGCAATGGAGCGTGGGCGGCGGGATGCAGTATCAGGAGAACCGTTTCCGTCTCGCCGAAGACAAGGGGCCGTCGCGCGACGGCGTGGGCGAAGACACCTTCACGCCGGTCTATGCCAAGGTGACGTGGCAGGCCAGCAAGCACGCGGCGTTTGAACTGCTCGGCGGCGTCTCGCTCGGCGGCGAACTGCGACTGGAAAACCGTCACGGCCACAAGCTCTCGGATGATGATTACGATCCCGCGCCGCTGGTGGGAGTGCGCGCATTACTGACGTTTTAGAGCCGAACCTGGGAGCGCCGGCATCCTTGCCGGCGCGAGGGCATCAGTGGTTCAGCAACACGCCGGCTGGAAGCGGGCGCTCCCAGGCACCTTTGGGAATTTGTTTGGCATTCACCTTTCGGATTCGTGATTTTTCTCCGCGATGCAACGACTGCCTGGATTTCGTGATTTTTATCCCGAACCGCTCCCGAACCCTGACGTGTGGAGCGCGGACGCACGCCAGTACATTTTCGACCAGTGGCGCAGCGTCGCACGGCGCTACGGCTTCCGCGAATACGACGGTCCGCCGCTCGAACCGCTGGAGTTGTTCACGCTCAAGAGCGGCGATGAAATCGTCGGCCAGCTCTACAACTTCGTGGACAAGGGCGAACGCGCCGTGGCGCTGCGGCCCGAGATGACGCCAACCCTCGCGCGCATGGCCAGCGCGGCGGAGCGCAACTACAAGAAGCCCTTCAAGTGGTTCGCGATTCCCCAGCTCTTCCGCTACGAGAAGCAACAGAAGGGCCGGCTGCGCGAACACTTCCAGCTCAACTGCGACATCATCGGCGAGACGGATGGGGCGGCGGACGCGGAACTGCTCGCGCTGCTCATTGACACGCTGCGCGCGCTGGGATTGACGCAGGAGGATTTCGTCATCCGCCTGAGCAGCCGCAACGCGTGGGCAGAATTTTTTGCGAAGCGTTGCGCGGACGAGACGAAGGCTTACGCGTTCTATCAAGCCGTGGACAAACTGGAGCGCGAGACGCCAGACGAGAACGCGAAGAAATTTTCCGAACTGGGTTTCTCGTTTGATGATGTCAAAGCTTTCATCAGTTCCGGCGAGCCGACGCCGGAATTGCAATCCATCCAGGCCAACCTCGCCGCGCGCGGCCTGGGCGCGTTCGTGAAGATTGACTACGGCGTCATTCGCGGCCTCGCCTACTACACCGGCGTGGTCTTCGAGGCGTTCGATGTGAAAGGCGAGTTCCGCGCCATCGCGGGCGGCGGGCGCTACAACAATCTGTTGAAACTCATCAGCGGCGGCAAAGTGGACCTGCCCGCACTCGGTTTCGGCATGGGCGACGTAGTGCTGCTCGAACTGCTCAAGTCCCGCAAGCTGCTGCCCGAATTTTCCGCCAACGTGGACACGTTCGTGTTGATTGAAGACGAATCCCTGCGCGGCGAATCGCTCGGTGTGATTCAGCGGCTGCGCGAGTCGGGGCAAGTCGTGGAGTTTTCGCTCACGCCCGCGAAGGGCGACAAGCAGTTCAAACGCGCGCTGGAGTTGAAGGCCAAGAAAACCGTGCGCCTCGAACGCGGCGCGGATGGCGCGCTCATGGCGAAGGTGAAAAATCTCGTCACGCGCGAGGAGCAGGTCTGCGCGCCGGAGTCGGTGGCCTAGCGTGCTGCCAGTTTGCAACTGGCAGGGTGTGATGCCATCGCACGCGTTCGCACGTTCTTGAGCGTCCTGACTGGAGCAGCCTCTGCCAGTTGTAAACTGGCAGCACGCTACTTCCGCAGCCGGTAAAACTTCTGCCCGCTCACCGCGCTGAAGCCCGTCGGCGTGTTCGCGGGCGTCACGGTCATCCACGGGCCGGTGATGACGGACGCCTCCTCGATCACCGCCGTGTTGTCGCTGGAGTAGAGCACCATTTCATCCGCCAGACGCACGAAGGCCAGGCGCGGACGTCCCGGCGCGGGATTGCCCGTGAGCGAAAGCGCGAAGCTGATGTCCGAACTATTCAACGCCTGCTGATGAATCTCCACGGCCACAATGTTGTTGCCGGTCACGAGGTTCGTGGCGGAAACGGTCGCGGTGTCAATCGAGTCCTCGCCCGTGGCCGTGGCCAACTGGCGGTTCGTGATCACGGACGGCGAGGCGGGCAAATTTGACGAGCGCAGCACTTCGTTGCCATTGATGAAGACCACGCCCGCGTCATCGCGCAAGAGCCGCACGGCCACGGTGGCGAAGTCCGACGGGGCGGCCACGTTGAACACGCGGCGGAAGTAAGTGGTGTACTGCTGATTGCTGGCGATGAGCGTCGCCTCATCGCCGTCGCCGAAACCGAGTTCCGCCACGCCGTTCGACCAGCCCGAGTCATCGAAGGCGAGCGCGCGCCAGGCCGTGCCGAGGTCGTTGGTCTTGTCGTTGAAACGCCAGTTCGCATTCGACGCCACCAGCAACGCCGAGGCCGGCGTGCTCGCGGCCAATATCGGCGCGATGTAGAAGCCCGGCCCCGTCACGTCGGCGTTCACGGTGTTCTGCAACGCGAAGCGATAAATCGCGTTCGTGTTCGACGGCGCGGGAATAAACCGCCGCGTCAGGCCCGCCGGATAAACCAGCGTGCCCGTCGTATGCGATCCGTCCGTGCCATCAATCACGTAATCCACCGAGACTTCGTTCGTGCAATGCCGGCTCAGGCCGACCGGGATGCCATCGGGCAGCGCCGCCAGCGCATTGGCCCGCGCGCCGAAACCCACGCCCACGCGCGGCACGCCGCCGACGGCCGCGAGCCGCCAGCCGTCGGTCGCGGGATTCCAGGTGAAGTTGTTCGGGTAGTTTGTGTCCTGCACGCTCACCCAGTTGTTGCTGGGCCAGAAACGGTCGTAACTGTTCGTCCAGCCGCCGCTGTTGCTGGCATCCCAGTTGAAGCCGAACAGATCGCGGTGGTTGTAAATCGAGATGCTGTTCGTCGCCAGCACGCGCCCGTCATACATGCTGAAGGTCGAGTAATTGTCACCGTGGCGAAGGCCCGACTTGTTCATCGAGAAGAAGCAGTTTTCCACGCGGCCCGTCGGCCCGTCGTAGCCGGATTCGTAACCCTGCCCACAATCGAAATACACCGTGCCGCGTGTCAGGACGTTCTTGAAACCGGAAGTGGAATTGCCCTCGTGAAACGTGGCTTCAAACCAGCACGACTGATACGTGAGCGGGCCGTACCCGCTGCCGCCGGAATCAATGCCGTCGTCCTTCGTCCAGCCGAAGAGCGTGTTCGTGAACACATGCGAGCCGCTGACGAAATACAGTCCGTCGTTGTCGCCATCCACGAAGTTCACCGTGTCGTCGGGGAACTCGATGAAGGCGCTGTCGTTCACCGTCCAGTTCGCGCCCGTATATTCGCCGCCCGTGGTCGCGCGTTGCAGCAGGAAGCGCGTGAACCGGAACGTG
>JANOAY010000622.1:0-1848 GCA_031411375.1 Pedosphaera sp.
GGCTCCCGATGGTCTCTGGTTTTTGGCGCGGTGGACGTCGGGCGCGACCGATGGGCTTTCCTTCTGGACGGAACGCACGTCGGGTTGAGCCGATGGGCAGTCGGTGGAGTCGGAAGGCTCATCGGCTGCGCCCGTTGTTGGTTCCGTGAATTCGGAACGCGCGTCGGGTCTTCCCGGTGGCGGTTCCGCCGGGCCGGAACGCGCATCGGGCGCTCCCGATGCTCATTCCGTGGGGACGGAAGGGCCATCGGGTGAGTTTTTGCCCTATTTCCGCGTTTTGGAGTGGTCAAAAATAACCAAATTTGCTGATTGACCGGCATTTTGCCCGATCCATTGTCGGCGGGTTCCCAATCCGTTGGCTCCTGTGGCCATGAACCATTAACGCACTACTTCTATGATCAACTTGGAAAGCTTGTTTGCAGACTTCTTCGACGACAAAGAATTCAGCCTCACCGAACTGTCCATGACGGCCAGCGACTGGGTGGGGCGGATGACGCAGGTGAATCCGGTCAACGTCTTCAACACGCGGATCGCGGCCTTGCAGGGCGCGCTGAACGCGGTGGAGACGAACACGACGGACGCCGGGGTGAAGCTGGGCCTGCAAAAGGGCGCCACACACAACAAGAAGGGCTACCGCCAGACGCTCCGGGAGAACATGACGAAGGTGCAGGCGAAGGTGGTGGCGCAGTTCGGCAAGAACAGCGCGGAGCTGCTGCAGATTTTCCCGGAGGGTCTCGCGCCGTTCCAAGCGGACGCCAAGGAGGAGAAGGTGGAGAACGCGCTGGGCGTGGTGCTGGCTGGAATCATGGCGCACGCGGCGGCGCTGCCGGCGGGGCTGGTGACGGACGTGGGCGGGTATGTGTCGTCGTGGATCGTGGTCTTCAACGCGTCGAAGGTGTCGAAGACGGCGAAGAGCAGCACGAACCTGAGCGGCAGTGATTTGCGCAAGACGCTGCAAATGGAAATGACGAAGACGGCGCTCTTCGTGGCCTTCACGTATCCCGGCGATGTGGCGAAGGGAAAATTTTATCTGCCCACCACGCATCTCTTCAATCCGCAGCAGCAGAAGCCGGTGACACCAAGCCTCACGGTGAACTTCGGCCTCGGCTTCTACGAGGCGACGGGCGACGTCGGGAACGCGGACGAGGTGGTCTTCCTCGCGCGAATGGCGGGCGCGGCGAACTTCGCCGAGGTGGGCCGCAAGCCGCCGGGCGAAACCCTGGTCGTGAGCAGCGCCCCCGGCGTGTGGGAGGTGAAAGCCTTCGCCGTGAACGGGGCGGGCCAGAGTCCGGAGAGCGACGTGGTGAGCGGAGAGGTGACTTAAAAAGCTGAAAGGCTGAAAGGCTGAAAAGCTGAAATGGGGACCGGATGCGCCCAGCGTCTTTTCCTGTTTCAGCTTTTCCGTTTTCAGCGTTTCAGCGTTTTGCCCTGCCCGCGCCTTCTCTCCATTTGACCGGCCCGCACCCCTTCCCTAGAGTCGCGCTCCATTTTTGTGAATGGAACTGATTGAGAAGCCACGGATGAAACACAGATGAAACACGGACGGGGATGGATTTCCCGAATCCGTGTTTCATCTGTGTCTCATCCGTGGCCAAAAAAACATGAACGTATTGATCTGCGACCCCATTTCGCCCAAGGGCATTGCGCTGTTCCAGTCGCGCCCGGAATTCAAAGTCACCGTCCTCGACAAGCCGCTCAAGGAGGCCGAACTGCTCCTCATCGTGAAGGACGTGGAGGCGATGGTCGTGCGGTCCGAGACGAAGGTGTCGCGCAAGGTCATCGAGGCCGCGCCGAAGCTGCGCGTGGTCGGGCGCGCGGGCGTGGGCATCGACAACGTGGACGTGGACG
>JANOAY010000623.1:0-4028 GCA_031411375.1 Pedosphaera sp.
ACGCCGGGTCGGAGACCGGCGCTCCATTCCTTACAACTTCTCCGTGGGCGTGAACGGCAGCCCCCGCTCCCCGTTGTAGAGCCGCCGCAACCGACGGTCGCTCGAACTGGACAGACGCCGGATGATTTCCGGCGCGACGCGCATTCCGGTCAGCCGCCGTTGCTTGCGGCCGGCGAGCCAGTCTTCATAGCTCATCACTTCGTGCATCGGAATCATAGGGACTCCGCTGTCCGAGAGCTTGGGCCTGTTCGTTGATGGTTTCATTTACTTCGCGCCAGTTCTTGTACCCGACCGTGCCGGCAATTCGTTTCACTTCCATCCAGTCCACCTCAATCTCGCGCCGCAACGCCGCGCCGATGACTTTCTTAGCACACTCGGCGGCGGGCGGATAGTCCTGCGGATACTTGGAAACCAGCACGCGCTCCACGATGAGTTCTTCGATGGGAGAAAGTTTCACCACTCCGAACGGCGCGGCAATGGATCGCACCGGCGTGCGCGCGGCATTTTCAAATTCACCCAGCACATCCACAAACCCGCCCGCGACCTCCCAGCTCCGCGGCCCGCCTTTCGCGCCAAACTTTCCCATCAGCTCCTGCCGTGTCCGCAGATCAATCCGCGACGGAGGAATCAAACACAGGTCAATGTCGCCCGACGTGTACGCGCCCTCCGTGTAAAACTCGATGGCCGAGCCGCCGACCACGACCAGTTCGATGCCACGCTCACGAAACACTGCGGACACGAGGCTCGCCAGCTTGAGGTGCTTGAGCGTCGGGTCCATCTCGGCCGTGATGTCGGCCAGCGCGGACTGAATTTCTTCGGCGGTCACGCGCGGAGCTTGCCGGGCGCGGCGGGCGCTGTCACTCCCGCGCTTTGCTATCCATGAGGATCGTCACCGGTCCATCGTTGACCAGCGCCACCTGCATGTCCGCGCCGAACTCGCCGGTGTGAACGGGCTTCCCAAGTTCCGCCGAAAGTTTGGCGACGAATTGCTCGTAGCGCGGAACCGCGATCTCAGGTCGAGCTGAACGGATGTATGAAGGGCGGTTCCCCTTCTTCGTGCTGGCGAAGAGCGTGAACTGGCTCACGGCTAGAATCTCACCAGCGATGTCCTGCACGGAACGGTTCATCAGTCCCGCGTCGTCGCGGAAGATTCGCAGGCGGACAATTTTCCCCGCGAGCCATTCGATGTCCTCGTCCGTGTCCGCGTCCTCCACGGCGACGAGCACGAGGAGTCCGCAGTTGATGGAGGACTTCACCGCGCCCGCGATGGTGACGCTGGCTTTGGAGACTCGCTGGATGACGGCGCGCATGAGGAGAGATTGGAGAAAATGCAACCGCAGATAAACGCGGATTTACGCAGATGGAGCCGGACAGCATTTCCACATCTGCGTTTATCCGCGTTTATCTGCGGTTAAAAATCACTTCCCTGGCAGCACCGGCTGCGTCCATGCGCGCTCGCGCTCGCCTGGTTCAACGCCGTTCTCTTTGAGCTTGGAGGACGTGACGCGCGCGCGAACGAACAACTCATCGCCCGTGCATTGGTAACTCACGTTCGTCCCGCGCTGCTCGCTCAACACTGCGCCCATCACGCCGCTGTAGAGGCGCGTGACGGCGAGCGGATGCCCGTTCGTGCTGATCACCGCTTTGCTCTGCCAGTCCACCGGGCGGCGCGTGCCGATGAACTGCGTGGTGTAAGTCACGCCCGGCTGCGGCGCGATGCGGAGCGTCAGTTTGTTTCTTCGCCACGTCACTTCGCTCAACTCCACGCCGCTTGACGCGTAAAAATCTCCCGCCTCCAACGCCGTGATGATCGACGCCGCCGTCAGTTGCGCCGAGCGCACCGTGACCCAGCCGCGCCCGGAGTTGGAATTGCTGGGCGAAGATTTGGAGTAGTGATGCGCGTCGTCCACCGCCAGCCCGAGCAGCGGCAGGTCGCGCCGCTCGGCGATGCGGTGCGTGTTCACAATGTCCCACATCCGCTCGGTGCCGGCGTGCGTGGCGTCGCCCTCGTTGTGAACGAGCGGATGACCGTTATACACCTCGAAGAACCTTTCGCCGCGCAACTGAATCATGTCCTCCGCCGTGATGGCCCAGCCGAAGTTCGGATGCGCGAGATGCAGAATCATCGGCACGCCGGTGCGTTCGCGCTGGGCTTTGAGCGCGTCGAGGTTGCGCTGCATCACGTCCACTGGCGAACTGCCGCCCTGCGGCTTCAGGTAATCCTGAATCCCCGAGGCGATGAGATGAATCGGCCAGCGTCCGAACCGGTCCGTGACTTCCTCGGCTTGAATGAGCAGGAACCTCCCAGGCGCCTCGAACTGCGGGCGAATTTCCGCCAGCGTCCTGAGCATGATCAGCGGCGTGCCGTTCGAGCCTTCGCCGCGCTTGATCCAGTCCGCGCCAAAACGCCGCGTGTAGCGCGGCAGCACGCGCGCGATGGCGGCGTTCGTCGCCACCACGCCGAATTCGCCCTCCTGCAACGTGTTGTGATCCGAGAGCGCGAGGAAGTCGTAGCCGCGCGACTTGTACCAATCCACGACCATCTCCGGGAAGTCATCGCCATCGCTCCAGAGCGTGTGGGTGTGGAGGTTGCCTTTCCACCAGCGGGCGGTGGTTTGGGCGGTGACGGACGAAGCGCAAGCCAGAAGCAAAACCACGACGAACACCAATTCGGCCACGATTCGCTTCCGACGAAATTTATCTGCGTTCATCAGCGTTTATTAGCGGTTCACTTCTTCACGTATCCGTTCTGGCGAAACCATTCGACGGCATCGGCCAGCGCCTGCTTCGGATTCGTTTGCGGCAGAGCGAGTTCGCGGACGGACTTTGCCGGGCTGAAGAACATTTTGTATTTCGCCATGCGCACGCCGCCGATGGGAGCCTTCGGCGGTTGGCCGGTGAATTTGGAGATCGTCTCATCCACCTGCGCCGCCATCCACGCCACGGCGTAGGGCACGCGGAATTTCGGCGCGGGGCGTCCGGTGATTTCGGCGAGCACGTCCAACGCCTGCTTCATCGTCCAGTTGCCGTCGGCGTGGCCGAGGATGTAACGCTCGCCCACGCGCCCGCGCTCCGCCGCGAGGATGTGGCCCGCGCACACGTCGCGGACGTCAACCCAGTTCAGGCCCGTGTCGAGATACGCGGGCATTTCGCCGTTCAGAAAATCCACGATGACCTTCCCTGTTGGCGTGGGCTTCACGTCGCGCGGGCCGATGGGCGCGCTGGGGTTCACGATGATGACGGGCCAGCCTTTGGCCGCGAGTTCGCGCGCCACCACTTCCGCGCGCCACTTGGAAATTTTGTAGTGGTTGCTCATCTGCGCCTCGGCGACGGGCGTGGACTCGTCGGTGGGCGTGACTGTTCCGTTGATCACTTTTGGCAGGCCGATGCAGCCGACCGTGCTGGTGTAGATGATGCGCGAGCAACCCGCTTCCGCCGCCGCTTCGAGCACGTTGCGCGTGCCTTCGACATTCGCCGCATACATCGGCGCGTAATCGCGCAGCCAGAGGTGGTAGCTCGCCGCGACGTGGAAGCACCAGTCGCAGCCCCGCATCGCCGCCGTCAGCGCGGCGCGGTCGCTCACGTCGCCGGGGGCGGGCTCGTAGTCCGCGCCCGCGAGTCCCCGCACGTCGGCGTTTGGGCGGAGCAGCGCGCGCACGGAGTGGCCGCGCGCGTTCAGTTCGTGGACAAGGTTCGCGCCGACAAACCCCGACGCGCCGGTGACAAAACATTTCATGGGCGCGCGGAGTGAAACAAAGAGGCGAAGGCGAAGGAAGCCGACGTTGTAACGCCGACATTCCTGTCCGCAGGCCGGGAGGTTTTCCAACCTCCCGTTCCAATCCGGCGAAGGACACGAGACAGGAATGTCTCGCCACCTGCCGGCTGGAAAGCCGGCGTTACGTCGGTGGGACCGCGTTGCGCGCGGCCCCAGATTTGGAGTCGGAAGCGCGCTGTGTCTGGGGGGGTGGCCTGACCCGGGGAGGCGAAGGACTTTGGTTCGCTGGTCTGTGGTTTTTTTATGGGGCCGC
>JANOAY010000624.1:0-6844 GCA_031411375.1 Pedosphaera sp.
GGCGGAGCGATCCTCATCGGCGGAAAAGACATTGCCAAACTGGAGACGCACCAGCGCGTGAACGAGGGACTAGCCTTTGTGCCGCAGGGGCGGATGATTTTTCCGAACCTGACCGTGCTGGAGAACATGATGACTGCCGTGAGGGGCACGCTGGAGGAATCCGAACTCAACGAAATTTATTCGCTCTTCCCCGTGCTGCGCGACATGAAGAACCGCAAGGGCGGCAATCTTTCCGGCGGCCAGCAGCAGCAACTCGCCATTGCGCGCGCGCTGCTCACGAAGCCGAAGGTGCTCATTCTCGACGAGCCAACCGAGGGCATTCAGCCCTCCATCATCAAGGACATCGCCAAGGTGCTGCGCGAGATTCGGAAGATGCGCGACATCACCATCATCGTCACCGAGCAGGTGTTGAGCTTCGTGCTCGACGCGTGCGACCGGCTCATGGTCATCGAACGCGGGCGCATCATTCACGAAGACCTGCGCGAGCGCGTGGATGCTGCGCGGGTGAAGCAACTGCTCGCGGTCTGACTTTCACCGGGAATTTTCTGCCAAACTACAAAACTCAAACTCAATTCAGTTATGGCCAAACCACTGATCAAAATTGACCTCAACACTCCGGCTGACCAGCAGGACGTCATTCACAATCGCTGGCACCCGGATATACCGATGGTCGCCACCGTCAAGCCGGGCGACGAATTCCGCGTCGAGTGCGTGGACTGGACCGGCGGGCAGATCAAATACAACAACAACGCCAGCGACGTGCGCGATGTCGATCTGACCAAGGTGCATTACCTCAGCGGCCCGATAGCTGTGGAAGGCGCGGAGCCGGGCGACTTGCTCGTCGTGGACATTCTCGACATCGGAACATTGCCGACTTCGGAATGGGGCTTCACTGGAATTTTCGCCAAAGAGAACGGCGGCGGATTCCTCACCGATCACTATCCGAAGGCGCGCAAGGCCGTGTGGGATTTTCACGGCGTGTACACGTCGTCGCCACAGATTCCGAAGGTCGAGTTCGCGGGCATCATGCACCCTGGACTGATTGGCTGCCTGCCGTCACAGAAGCTGCTCGACACATGGAACAAGCGGGAGGCAAAGCTCGTTGCCACCGACCCCAAGCGTGTGCCGCCGCTCGCCGCACTGCCGCACGCCGAGACCGCTCACCTCGGGCGGATGTCGAAGGACAAAGCCAAATCCGCTGCTAAAGAGGCCGCGCGCACCGTGCCGCCACGCGAACACGGTGGCAACTGCGACATCAAGAATCTCAGTCGCGGCTCGAAGGTTTATTTCCCGGTCTATGTAAAGGGCGGCGGACTCTCGATGGGTGACATTCACTTTTCGCAAGGTGACGGCGAAATCACGTTCTGCGGCGCGATTGAAATGGCCGGCTGGCTCGACCTGCGCGTGAGCTTGATTAAAGGCGGCGTGGCGAAATACGGCATCGTGAATCCGATCTTCCAGCCCAGTCCAGTTGAGCCGCGCTACCTGCGCCACCTGATCTTTGAAGGCATCTCAGTGGACGAAGACGGCAAGCAGTATTACCTCGACGCGCACGTCGCGTATCGTCGCGCGTGTCTGAACGCCATCGAGTACATGAAGAAGTTCGGCTACACCGGCGAGCAGGCCTACGCGATTCTCGGCACCGCGCCGGTCGAGGGCCACATCAGCGGCATCGTGGATATTCCGAACGCCTGCGCGACGCTCTTCCTGCCTACGGAGATTTTCCAGTTCGACATCATGCCGAACGCGTCGGGTCCGAAGAAAATGGTCACAGGCAAAACCGACCTCTCGGTCTGCAAATAAGGA
Organism: Pedosphaera sp.; assembly: GCA_031411375.1. GTDB lineage: Bacteria > Verrucomicrobiota > Verrucomicrobiia > Limisphaerales > SIBH01 > JANNGC01. The sequence continues at coordinate 1,807 of JANOAY010000624.1, forward strand.
GCGCGCCATGCCTGTCTATGAATTCGAGTGCCGCGACTGCGGCCCATTCACCGAGCTGCGCAGCCTCGACCGTTCGAGCCTGCCGTCGAACTGTCCGCACTGCGGGAAAGTTTCACCCAAGGTTTTCTCCGTCATCAACCTGCGCGCCATGCAGCCGGGAAATCGTATCGCCCACGAGCGCAACGAGCGCAGCGCCCACGCGCCGCATGTCTGCGGCTCGGGTTGCTCGCACGGTCACGCGAAAACCAAGCCGAGCGTGAATCCGAAAAACAGCAAGCCCGCGCTGCAATACTCCACGAAGCAGAACAGCCGCCCGTGGATGCTGGGGCATTGAGGGAGCGGAGAATCCTGAAGGGATTCAGATAATCCAGCCCAGCGTTGCGTCTCGGAGACGCAACGCTGGGTTTGTTGTGCGGTGACAGCATCAACTCTGAAAGAGTTGAATCAGGGGGAGTGAGAAGTGCGGTGTTGATGCAACCCTATAGGACTGAGGAAATTTATCGGACGCGCTGGATGATTCCAATCAGCGCGGCGCGTCAAAATACGCCGCGCGCTCCAAAGCGTTGAACGTGGCCACCAGTTGGAAACGCTCGCGCAGTTCTTCCAGAAACGGCCAGTGCATCTGCTTGTTGAACGGACGCACCACGAAGCTCGTGCCGTTGGCCGCGTGTTCCTCGGCGTGCTGCTGCCACGCGGTGCTCGCGGTGGCGCGCACCTCCTTGTAGATGACGTTGCTCTCGTTGCTCATGCCGCTCACGCCGCCACCATTTCGGGCACGTCGAGGAAGCCTTTGAGATGCACGGAGCGCGTCGGGTGACGCAGCTTGCGGAGCGCCTTCGCCTCGATCTGACGGATGCGCTCGCGCGTGACTTTGTATTGCGTGCCGACTTCTTCGAGCGTGCGGCGGGTGCCATCAATGAGGCCGAAACGCATTTCGAGAATGTGCCGCTCGCGCTCGGTGAGCGTCTTGAGCACTTCACCGAGCTTGCCCTTGAGCAGACTGGTCGAGGCCATGTCCATCGGGCTTTCGGCCTGCTTGTCCTCGATGAAATCTCCGAAGGTCGCGTCGTCGTCGCCGACGGTGGCCTGCATCGAGATCGGGTTCTGAATCATCTTCAGAATCGCGCGCACGCGGTCGGCGGGGAGGTTCAGTTCCTCGGCCAGTTCCTCGGTCGTGGCCTCGCGACCGAACGTCTGGAACAGCTCCTTCTGCACGCGCATCAGCTTGCAGAACACTTCAATCATGTGGACAGGGATGCGAATGGTCCGGGCCTGATCCGCGATGGCGCGCGTGATGCCCTGGCGAATCCACCACGTCGCGTAGGTCGAGAACTTGTAGCCGCGACGATACTCGAACTTCTCCACGCCGCGCATCAGGCCAATGTTGCCTTCCTGGATGAGATCGAGGAAGGGCAGGCCGCGGTTGATGTATTTCTTGGCGATGGAAATCACGAGACGCAGGTTGGCCTCGGCCATGTCCTTACGGGCGCGGTCGCCGGTCGCTTCGCAGGCGCGCAACTGCTGGTGCGCTTTCAAATAATCTTCGCGCGGCATCCGCACGAGTTCTTCGAGCGCCTTGATCTTTTGCTGCTCGCCGGCGACCAGCGCGGAGGCCTCGCGGGATTTGGCGCGGCTCTCCATTGTGGAAACCATCCGCCAACTGTTCTGCATCTGGTCCTGGACGTTCTGGGCCACGAGCATCATGTCCTCGAGCACCGAGGGCTTGTAATGAAACTTGGCGAAGGTGTTCTGGAGCTTCTGATCCAGTTCGCGGAACTCGATCCAGCGCTTCGCCTTCACGGCGGCGGACGGCGCGGCCTGCCACTGGGCAAACTTCTCGTCGGTCTGGTCGTCGAGCGCTCGGACTTTCTTCACGAGCACGCGGAGCGCTTTGAGATGCGCCTCGCGGTTTTCCAAACGGCTGTCCGAGACCACGCGGTCGAAGCGTTCGCGCGGCGGATCGGCCATCAATTTTTCGGCGAGCGCGATGTGCTCCTTTGCGGCAAAACCGAGACGGTAGAGAATTTTCTTCCGTTCCAGATCGGCTTCCTCGATGCGCTTGCAGATGGCGACTTCCTGCTCGCGGTTGAGCAGCGGCACCTTGCTCATCTGGCGCATGTACACGCGAACCGGATCATCGAGACCGTCGAAGGGCACCTTGGTCGTCTCTTCGGCTTCCTCCGCTTCCGGCTGTTTCACGCCGTCGGCCTCGGCTTGGTCCACGACGCGGATTTCGAGCGCGGTGAGCTTGGAATAAATTTCGTCCAGCATCTCGGGCGTGACCGGGCAGTCCACGAGCGCGTCGTCAATGTCGTCGCTGGTCAGGTGGCCCTGTTCCTTGGCGATGATGACGAGTTCGCGGAGCTTGTCGGCCACCACATCGGTGCTGGCGGGCGTGGTGCTGGCGAGCTTGGCGGCGGCGGCGGCGGCCTTGTTGGCAAAAAACGCGGAGTCCTCGCCGGTGGGCGAGGGGACGGCGGCGCGCGCTTTGGGCGCGGCCACGGGGGCGGGTGCTTTGCTGCGCGAGGGTTTCACGGTGTCGCGCTTGGACCGTGCGGCTTTCGATTTCAACATTTTGTTTGGCATCCTGATTCTGGAATTGAAAAAGGCCGCACATGCTCTCACGGAATCGTCCTGAGTCAAACATGGACTGGAACATTTTCAGGCCGGGGACAAAGATCGCAGAAACATATTTCCGGTTCTCCCTCGCGTTGGCCGTCCGGCGCGGGGAAAGTCGGGCATGACCGAAGGAGACAGGCGCTTTTATCTGCGTGAAATTCATCCCCACTGGACGACGCCCCGCATCTCCAAGGAAAAGGTGGCCGAACTGCTGGCGGCCAACTTGGTCGAGCTTTCACCCGAAGCCGGCGGAATGATCCGCCTCACGCACGCCGGATCGGCGGAGAAGACGGCCTCGCGTCAGCGCAAGAGCAGCTCCACGTTGAGCCTCGTCCGCAAACCGGACAATTCAGCGCGCCAACGCCGCAGCCGTCAGGGGCCGCCGAGGCCGTTGAGCTGAGTGTGTTGTGGGCTTGGCAAGGCGCAACTCGGCACCGGCGCTGAGATTTTTTAGGCCGGTATTTTCCACTGCGCCGGCAAGCGGAGCGCGACGGCGCTTTCGCACGGTCTGGCGAGTTTGAAAGCGGTGTCGCGCTCCGCTTGCCACCGCAGTCCATATCTTCCCAAGCGGATTCGAGCGGTCCGAGCTTGTGGCTGCGCTCGCTACTTTACTTACCGGGCGTTTCCACCGCGGCGGCTTTTCCACTCCCACTGACGCGGGCGGGTAGGCTTGGGATTTCCTGGTCCTGATTGAGGTGGACGGTTGCCTCCGCCTTGCTGCTGCTGAGGGGCGGAGCCGGGACGACGCGGCGGCTGTTGGCCGCCTCTTTGATCGGGGCGTTGCGGCGGGGCCGAGGCACGGTAATCAAACCCTTCCGCCTGCTTGCGCACAATGCCGCGACCGATGAAGCGTTCGAGCGAGCGCAATGAGTCACGATCTTCCGGCGTCACGAAACTGATCGCGTCGCCCACGGCCTGCGCGCGACCGGTGCGTCCGATGCGATGGACGTAATCTTCCGAGTGCATCGGAAAATCGTAATTCACCACATGCGAGATGCCGTCCACGTCAATGCCGCGCGCGGCGATGTCCGTGGCTACCAGCACGCGCACGGCGCCCGACTTGAAATCCTTGAGCGCGCGCAGGCGCTGGCTCTGCGAACGGTTCGCGTGCAGCGCGGCGGTGCGAATGCCCTGTTGCTCGATCTGGCGCGCAATGCGGTCGGCGCCGTGTTTGGTGCGCGAGAAAACGAGCACCATGTTCAGCTTGTCATCGCGCAGGAGATGCGTGAGCAGCGGCATCTTGAGATGCTGCGGCACTTCGTAAATGAACTGCGTGACGGTCTCGGCAGGATTCGAGCGACGGCCGATCTGAATCAACTTCGGTGAGTGTTGAAATTCCTTGGTCAGCGACTCGATCTCGCGTGACAACGTGGCGGAGAAGAGCAGCGTCTGGCGTTGCTTCGGCAGCGCGCGCACCACCTGGCGAATGGACGGCAGGAAACCCATGTCGAGCATCCGGTCCGCTTCATCCAGCACGAGAAACTCCAGCGCCGCGAAATCGCCGCAGTGGCGACCCATCAAATCGAGCAGCCGTCCCGGCGTGGCGATAATGATGTCCGCGCCTTCGCGCAATGCGCGCATTTGCGGTTGTTCGCCCACACCGCCATAGACGGTCGCGACACGCAGCGAAAGATGCTTGGCATACGCGCGGACGTTCTCGTCAATCTGCACGACCAGTTCGCGCGTCGGAGCCATGATGAGCGCGCGGATGCGCCGGCGCGGTTCCGGCGGACGCCCGGCGAGCAACGTGAGCATGGGCAGGGTGAACGCCGCCGTCTTGCCGGTGCCCGTCTGCGCGATGCCGATCAAATCCTGACCCGCCAGCACGGGCGGAATGGCCGCCGCCTGAATTGGCGTCGGCTCGGTGTAGCCCGCCTCCTGCACCGCCTGCAAAACTCGGTCATTCAGACCCAAAGCACGAAATGGCATAATCTCTTCTTTCACCCGGGCGCGCGCCTCAGCGCAGCCGCCACGTAATCCGGCCCTTGTTCAAATCGTAGGGCGACATTTCCATCTTCACGCGGTCGCCGGTCGTGATGCGCACCCAGCGCTTGCGCATCTTGCCGCAAATCGTCGCGAGCACCAGATGCTTGTTGTCCAACTCCACGCGAAACATCGTGCCCGCGAGCACGGACGCCACGACGCCTTCCACTTCAATGTGTTGTTCTTTGGTCTGTTGTTTGGCTTTCATTCGGCCTTTCGGAAACGGTCTGCGGGAAAAATCACTGACTGCTCCGCAGACCGCAGGAGACAGGATGAAAAAACTCGGGTTCTTCCCACCGATTCAGGGAAACCTCAGATGAAAACATCAGCGGCTTTTCTGAATCTGCGGGAAATGATAATGAGCGGGACAGAAGAAGGAACTCCAACCGGCTCACAGGAAAAAAAAGCGAGGCCCGGCACAACCGGGCCTCGCTCG
>JANOAY010000625.1:0-3621 GCA_031411375.1 Pedosphaera sp.
AGCAAAATGAGATCGTTGAGACATGGATCACGCGCGGCGTGGATGTCATCGCCACCGCGTGCGAGAATCGCGAAGTCATCTCGACCGCGCTCCGCAAGGCGCAGAGCAAGGGCATCAAGGTCATCACCTACGACGCCGACGCGCTGCCCGATGCGCGCAGCTTCTTCGTGAACCAGGCCACGCCCGAGGGCATTGGCAACGCGCTCATGGACGAGTCCGCGCGGCTGCTCGGCGGCTCCGGCGATTTCGCGATCATCACAGCGAGCCTCACGGCGGGAAACATGATCGAGTGGCAGAAGGCCATCGAGAAACGCAACGCCGAGAAGTATCCGAACATGAAACGCGTGGCGCTTCGTCCGTGCGATGACTTGAAGGACAAAGCCTTCGCCGAGGCCACGGCAATCATGAACGCGAACCCCAGCGTGAAGTTGCTGATGAACATCTGCTCCCCCGCCGTGCCCGGCGCGGCGGAAGCGGTGAAGCAGGCGGGCAAAGTCGGCGTGGTGAAAGTCATCGGCCTCGGTCTGCCGAGCGAGAACAAGCGCTACGTCAAAGAAGGCGTCACCGACACAGTCATTCTCTGGAAAGTGCAAGACCTCGGCTACCTCACCATCGAAGCCGCCGCCGCGCTGGCAAGAGGCGAACTAAAACCCGGCGCGACCAACTTCAAATCAAAGCGCGCGGGCGACGTGGAAATCCAGGGCGACAACATCCTGCTCGGCAAACCGTTTCTCTTCACGAAAGAGAACATTGACCAGTTTGATTTTTAGACGCGGCGCGTGCGTCTGTTCGCCGTGCGATTTTTTCTTAAACTGTTTCTAGCGCTAATGGTGCCGGCTCTTTCTTCGACGCTCCGGTCGGCAGACTCTTATCCCGCCGCTGCGTCGAAGAAAGGGTTGCAGGTCGAGATCGTGGACGACGCGCTGGCACTGGGCGTGAAGCACGCGGGGCTGAACTTCAATCTCTCTCAACTCATCGACCCGAAAGGCGGCACCAACAGCCTGCCGTGGTCGCTCGACGGGCGGACGTATCACTTCAAGCGCAGCTACGTGGAGAGCATGGACAAGCGCATCAAGACGCTCTCGGATCGCGGCGTGGTGGTGTCGCTCATCGTGCTCACCTACTTCTCCGGCGACACGAACGTGAACCGGATCATGATTCATCCGCAGTGTGCGACGAATGCGCCGAACCGGCTGGGCAATTTCAACACCGTGACCGACGAAGGGCACCGCTGGTTCCAGGCGGCGATGGAGTTTTGCGCGGCGCGCTGGTCAGCGGCGGACGCATCGCACGGGCGCGTGGCCGGCTACATCATGGGCAACGAGGTGAACTCGCACTGGTGGTGGGCGAACATGGGCAAGGTGACGATGACGGAGTTTGCTGATGATTATCTGCGCACCGTCCGCCTCGCGCACACGGCGGTGCGCAAGCACTCAGAGTGGGCGCGCGTGTATCTCTCGCTCGAACATCACTGGAACATCCGCTTCGACAAGAGCAGCGAACGCACGTCGTTTCCGGGGCGCGAGTTTGTGGACTACTTCGCCCGGCAGGCGCGCGCGGGCGGCGACTTCGACTGGCACGTCGCTTTTCATCCGTATCCGGAAAATCTGTTCGAGCCACGTTTCTGGCGGGACAAGACCGCGACGACGAACGTGCTGACCACGCCGCGCGTCACGTTCAAAAACATCGAACTGCTGCCCGCGTATCTGCGCCGACCGGAGTTGCTCTACAACGGCCAGCCGCGCCGGATCATTTTGAGCGAGCAGGGCTTTCACACGCCCAAAGGGACGAATGGCGAAATCATTCAGGCCGCCGCGTACGCCTACGCTTACAAAAAGATCGAGGCGATTGACGGCATCGACTCGTTCATCCTGCACCGGCATGTTGATCACAAGGACGAGGGGGGCCTGCTGCTCGGCTTGCGCGGCCTGACGCCGAACGCCACCGAGTCGCGTCCGAAGAAAAAATCGTGGGAAGTTTTCCGGGCGGCGGACACGCCGGAGTGGGAGAAGGCTTTTGAGTTTGCCCTGCCAATCATCGGGCTGACCAACTGGAGCCCGGCCAGATGATTCGCAAAGCGTTCAAGATGTCGGTGCATCCCGATCAGCACGAGGAATACGCGCGGCGTCATCAGCCCATCTGGCGCGAGTTGGAGGAGACGCTGCTGGCGCACGGTGTCAGCACCTACTCAATCTTTCTCGATGAGCCGACGAGCACGCTGTTTGCCTACGTGGAGTTCGAGAGTGAGGAGCGCTGGCAGGCGGTTGCGAAGACCGAAGTGTGCCGCCGCTGGTGGCAGCACATGCGCGAAATCATGCCGAGCAACTCCGATAACAGTCCCGCGTCATCCGAAATGAAAGAAGTGTTCCACCTCGAACGGCGCGCTCAGTGAAATAATTCCACCGTGCTCATCCGCACCGCCTGACCGCGCAGCAGCACGCGGTCGCCGCGCACGGCGAGCTTCAGCAGGCCGCCGCGCGCGCTGGCCTGCCAGGCGGTGAACTCGTTGCGCCCCAGCTTCGCCTGCCACCACGGGCCGAGCGCGCAGTGGGCGGAGCCGGTCACGGGGTCTTCGTTCACCCCGGCGGCGGGCGCGAAGAAGCGCGAGATGAAATCAACCTGCGGCGACGCGCTGCGGCACGTCACGATCACGCCGCGCACCGGCTGCCGGGCCAGTGCGGCGAAATCTGGCTGCAAGGCGCGCAGCGTTTTTTCGTCCGCGACCTCGACGAGATAATCCATGCCGTTCGCCGCCGTGGCCGCCAGTTCACAGCCCAGCGCCTCGCGCAGTCCGGCGGGCGGCGGCACAGGCCGCGCGATGACGGCGGGGAAATCCATTTCAATCCACGCGCCGTTGCGCCGGCAGGCCAGCACGCCGCTCAAGGTGTGAAAGCGCGCCGCCTCGGATGCGGGCAGCGCGCCCGTTTCCCAGAGCACGAACGCGCTGGCGAGCGTGGCGTGGCCGCAGAGTTTCACCTCGACCGTCGGCGTGAACCAGCGCAGCGCCCAGCCGTCCGCCGTGCGATGCAGGAAGGCGGTCTCGGAGAGATTCATCTCGCGCGCCACGCGCTGCATCCACGCCGCGTCGCGCGGCGCGGCGAGCACGCCCACGGCGGCAGGATTGCCGGTGAACGGCTCGGCGGTGAAGGCGTCAACGACGTGCAGGGTCTGGGGCATGGCAAGGATCAAGGGCGTTACTTCGTTTGCAAAAACCACGCGGCGAATTTTTCCAGTCCGGCTTCGATCAGTGTGGAAGGATTGTAGCCGAGCATCCGCTTCGCCTTGTCCACGTTCGCATACGTCAGCGGCACGTCGCCGGGCTGCGCGGGCTGGCGGTCGATGATGGCCTTCATTCCGAGAGATTTTTCCAGCAGCTCGACGAGGCGCGCGAGGGTGACGGTGTGCGATTCGCCGAGGTTGAAAACTTCGTAGCCGAACTCGCGCCGCGTGCAGGCTGTGACGCCGTCCACGATGTCATCAACGTAGGTGTAGTCGCGCGCGGTGCCGCCATCGCCGAAGAGCGGGATGGGTTTTCCGGCGCGCATGAGGCGCGCGAATTTGTGAATCGCCAGGTCGGGCCGCTGCCGCGCGCCATAGACGGTGAAGAAGCGAAGCATCACC
>JANOAY010000626.1:0-5545 GCA_031411375.1 Pedosphaera sp.
TGGGGCCGCAATACCACGGGGTGTGCTTGGAGAATTCGACGACGTTGTCGCCGTTGAGCGCGCTGATGGGGACGAATTTCACGCCCAAGCGGAAGTTCATCGTCGCGGACACGCCGGGGCATGTGCAGTACACGCGCAACATGGTCACGGGCGCGAGCACCGCGAATCTTTCCATCGTGCTCGTGGACGCGCGCCTCGGCGTCATCGAGCAGACGCGGCGGCACACCTACCTCGCGGCTTTGCTCGGCATTCCGCACCTCGTCATCGCGGTGAACAAAATGGACCTCGTGGACTGGAGCGAAGAACGCTTCCTCGAAATCCGCGACGCCATCGAAGATTTCCTGCCCAAGCTCGACGCCTTCAAGGACGTGAAGTTTCTCCCCATGAGCGCGCTCAACGGCGACAACGTGGTGGACACGTCCAAGCACACGCCGTGGTATTGCGGGCCGAACCTGCTCGGGCATCTGGAGACCGTCCACATCGCCAGCGACTGGAACCTGAGCGGCTTCCGCTTCCCCGTGCAGTGGGTGAACCGTCCAAACAATCCGACGGACAAAAATCTCCACGACTTCCGTGGCCTGAGCGGACAAGTCTGCGGCGGCATCGTGAAGGTCGGCCAGCAGGTGATGATTCTGCCCAGCGGCCTGCGCAGCAAAGTGAAGGAGATTTGGACTTACGACGGTTCCATTCAGGAAGCCTTCTGCCCGCAGAGCGTCACGCTCGTGCTCGAACACGACATTGATGTCAGCCGGGGCGACATGATCATCAGCGCGGACAATCGTCCGGGCATGAGCAGCGAACTTTCCGCGCGCGTCTGCTGGATGAATCCCAAGCCGCTCCAAGTCGGGAAAAAGTATTTCCTCAAGCACACCACGAGCACCGTGCAGTGCGTCGTCGCCGCGCTCGAAAGCAAAATCAACATCCAGACCTTCGAGAGCGAACCGGCCACCGAACTCGCGATGAACGACATCGGCCACGTCCGCCTCCGCACCGCCAAGCCGCTTGTCTTCGACGGCTACAGCAGCAACCGCCTGACCGGCTCCTTCATCCTCATCGAGCAAGGCACCAATCACACCGTAGCCGCCGGCATGTTGGCCGCGCCCACGGAACTGGTGAAGCCGGAGTACGACGACTTCACGATCTGAAGCGACGTAACGCCGGCTTTCCAGCCGGCAGGTTGAGAGACTTTCCAGTCTCGTGCTGGCGTTGATGAGGATGGGCGCAACCTGAAATCCACGCAGTGAATGGCTGATCGCCTCGCAGCGCGAGGCTTTCCACCTCACACGAGAATGTCTTTGACCACCTCGCCGTGAACGTCGGTGAGGCGGCGATCAATGCCGTTGTGACGGAAGGTGAGTTTCTCGTGATTGATGCCGAGTTGGTGCAGCACGGTGGCGTGCAAGTCGTAGCAAGTGGTCACATCCTTCTCCGCTTTATAGGACCATTCGTCGCTTTCGCCATAGCTCACGCCGCCCTTGAATCCGCCGCCCGCGACCCAGCTCGTGAAGGTGAAAGGATTGTGATCGCGCCCTTTGCCGCCCTGACTGCATGGCATCCGCCCAAACTCCGTCGTCCAGATCACAATCGTGTCGTCGAGGAGCCCGCGCGCTTTCAAATCTTTGAGCAACGCGGCGGCGGGCTGATCCATGCCGCGCGCCATGTCGAGATGGTCCTTCTCCAGATTCTCGTGGCTGTCCCAGTTGCGGCGCGGGAAGCCGTTGTCCGCACCGCTCCACACCTGCACGAAGCGCACGCCGCGCTCCAACATCCGGCGCGCGATCAGACAGCGCGTCCCCATGTCGCGCGTGTGTTCGGCATCGAGGCCGTAGAGCTTCTTCGTGGCGTCACTCTCGCCGGTGAGGTCCATGACTTCGGGCGCGCTCAGTTGCAGCTTCGCCGCCAGTTCGTAACTGGCGATGCGCGCGTCGAGCCGTGAGTCCCCTGCTCTTTCGTTGCGATGCGTGGTGTTCAATTCTTTCAACAACGCCAGCGTGTCGCGCTCGTTCTCCTTCGTGATGAACTTCGCCGACTCCGGCGCGAACAAGTCTTGAATCGGATTGCGGCTGCCCGCGCGAATCATTGTCCCCTGATGCGTCGCGGGAAGAAAACCCGCCGTCCAGTTGCCCGGCCCGTTCGGCGCGAAACCGCGCGCGTCCGGCAGCACAACAAACGTCGGCAGATTGTCCGTGAGCGAACCCAATCCATACGACACCCAAGCGCCCATGCTGGGAAAACCCGGCAGCACAAAGCCGCTGTTCTGCATGAACGTCGCAGGTCCGTGGACGTTCGACTTGGAAGTCATGGCGTGCAGGAACGCGATGTCGTCCGCGCACGCGCCGAGGTGCGGCACCAGCTCGCTCACCCACTTGCCGCACTGGCCGCGCTGCTTCCAGTCCCACGGGCTGCGCATGACCGCCCCCGGATCGCTCTGGAACAATTCCACCTGGCCGCCCGGATCAAACTTCTGCCCGTGCCGCGCGAGCAACTGCGGCTTGTAATCAAACGTGTCGCACTGGCTGGCCGCGCCGGACATGAAGAGCTGCACCACCCGCTTCGCCTTCGCGCGATGATGCAGACCGCCGTTGAACTCCGGCTTAGGCTTGAACGTGTCCGCCAGTAACTCATTCGCACCTAGCAAGTGCGCCATCGCGATACCGCCCAGCCCGCCGCCAAAGCGCCACAGAAACTCACGCCGGTCAAACGCCGTGGAGCCGTGGCTCAACACCGCCTCCTGCGACGAACAAACATGGCGCGGAGTTTTCATCAATCGAGGAACATGAATTCGTTGCTGTTGAAGATCACGCGGCACGCGCTGGCCAGACCGTGCTTCTCCGCGTGCGCGGTTAGTTTGGCCCGCTCGGTTTCATTCGGAGGACGGTTTAACGCCAGTTCGTAAGCGCGGGCGATCTGCTCGGAAACAGTTTTACGCTCGCGCTGCAATCGTGCGGCAAAGTGTTCGCACTGCCGCAGCACGAAGGCATCGTTCAGCGTCGCGAGCGCCTGGAGCGCCGTCATGGTCGTATTGCGCACGGGCGTGAGCGTGTTGGCGTCCGGACAATCCAGCGCATCCAGAAACGGGTCCGGGACGCTGCGCACAATGAAGCGGTAGATGCCGCGCCGGTTTGCGCCGGGACTTTCAAGTTCGTAGCGCGCGTAATCATAAACCGGCGAATGGTCGTCCTTGAAAGCGAACTGTTGCACGGATGGGCCGCCCATCTGCAAATCAAGCTGGCCGCTGATGGCGAGCACGGCATCGCGGAATTGCTCCGCATCGAGGCGCGCGCGATTCATGCGCCACAAGAGGCGGTTTTGGCTGTCGGCTTGAACAGAAGCTAACGAAGACAACGAAGGAGAAATTTTTCCCTCTTCGTTACCTCTGTTTGCTTCTGTTGAACTCTGCCGGTAAGCCGCGCTGCTCACGATGAGGCGATGCAGTTTCTTCAACGACTCCCCATTCTCCATGAACCAGAACGCGAGCCAATCCAGCAGCTCCGGATGACTCGGCAGCGCGCCCATGTGGCCGAAGTCATTCGGCGTCTCCACCAGACCACGACCGAAGTGGTAATGCCACACTCGATTCACGATGGAGCGGCGCGTGAGCAGGTTGTTCGTGTCCGTAATCCATTTCGCCAGCGCGGCGCGGCGGGCGGATTCGGATTTGAGATCTGAAATTTTCAATTCCGGGGAAACACCCGGCACGGACGCCACGCCCGCCGGTCTCATTTCCTCTCCGAGACGTTTCACATCACCACGTTTGAGCAGATGAACGGGGCGTGGCTCACGGGCGGGAATGAATGAGCCGTTTGGGGTGAATTGATGCGTGGCGGCATAAACTGTCTGCGGCTTGGGCAAGGCCGTGAGTTTTATCTGCGCCTCCTTGGTGCCCAATTCGTTTGCCCCAATTCGTCTGCCCAATTCATTCGGCACAACGCGGGCGATCAACTTCGCCCGCTGCGACCGGAGCGCATCCATCCCGTTCGTCTCCACGCCCACATAATAACCATCCACGAGATTCTTTTTCTGCCAGCGCACCGGCGCTTCGATGGAGTCGAGCGCGGTGACGGTGGCATTGCGCGCCAAGTTCTCGCCCGCTGCGTTCAAGACCATCAGCTCCGCGAGGGCGAAAATGAAATCGTTCTGCCGCGGTGCGAGCTTGGTGGCGGTCACGCGCACGTATCGCGCCTTCACACGTGAGCCGTCGTCAGTCAGACAGCCGCACACGCTGATGTCCTGCGGCGCGACGCCGGGGTTCGGCACGTCCTCAAAATCCTGGTTCTGAATCAGCACCACCCAGTCGCGAAACTCAGGATCGTTCGCGGCCTCGATCTTGTAGCGCACGGGAAAACCAAAGCCCGCGCCAATGTTGTTGAAGTCATCGTGGCAGCCGGCGAGGGCCACACGGTCGAGTTCGCGCACCGCGCCGAGATCGACCTGCACCCATTTCTCCGCGTCCTGCTTCAGCGAAATCTGGCTGTGATAACCGAACGCGGCCTTGTTTGGTTTCGCCGATTGCGTCGCGGACAGTTGCCGGTCCAACTCGCGCAATTTCTCCCCGCCCAGCCGTGTCACTTCCGCATTAAGCTGCTTTCGTTCGACGGCGAGTTGCTCCAGCGAACGGCTCAACTCACGGCGCTCTTCCGCCACGGGCGCATCGGAATCGTAAGGCCGGTCCGCGCGATCCACGCCAGCGAACACCGCCTGCAATCCGTAGTAGTCGCGCGCGGAAATGGGATCGAACTTATGATCGTGGCAGCGCGCACAGTGGACGGTGAGACTTTGAAAGGTGCTCATCGCGGTCATCACCATGTCGTCGCGATCGTTGTAGCGCGCGATGAGTCCGTCCGTTTTCGTGATGGGCAGTTCGACGTGCCCGACAAAATCCCACGGCCCGGCGGCGATGAAGCCGAGCGCGGGAATCAGTTCAGGCTGTTCTGGAAACAACGCGTCCGCCGCCAACTGCTCCTGCACGAAACGCGAGTAGGGTTTGTCGCTGTTGAACGCGTTGATGACGTAATCGCGATACGGCCAGGCGTTCAGGCGCGGCTTGTCTTTGTCGTAACCGTGCGTCTCGCCGTAGTGAACCGTGTCGAGCCAGTGCCGCGCCCAGCGCTCGCCATAACGCGGCGACGCCAGCAGACGATCCACGACCTTCTCGTAAGCATCCGTGCTCTTGTCCGCGAGAAAGGCATTCAACTCCTCGGGCGTGGGCGGCAGGCCGGTGAGATTGAAGGTGACGCGACGAAGCAAAGTGCGGCGGTCTGCTTCAGGCGAGGACGGAAGTTTATTCTCCGCGCGCTGCGCGGAAATGAACTGGTCGATCTCATTTCTGGTTGGACCAATTGCCGCCGGGATCGCGGGCTTCACGGCGGATTTGAAACTCCACCAGTCGAGCCGATTGGTTTCAACGGCAGCACTGAACCGGAGTGCTGATAAAAATATCAGCACGACCAGTCCGCATCGCATCATCGGAATCACGGATGGAAGGACGGCTCGTGACGGGAAATGTTCACGATGCGAGGTGGGACTTCTCGCGCTGCGAGAAGCC
>JANOAY010000627.1:0-4227 GCA_031411375.1 Pedosphaera sp.
TGGTTCTTCAGCCGGGACGGCCCAAAGACAGAGGGCAGGCGGGACCCCTGCCCCGCTAGGGTTTTGTCGCAGCGCGACAAAACCCACCACCGCCCCGCCAGCAAGATGCTGGCGGCACGCTGGCCGCCCGTGCTTAACTCCGCGCGATGCAACGCGTCGGACTTTTTGGCGGCTCCTTTGATCCGGTTCACCTCGGGCATCTGCTCGTGGCGTGCGCGGCGTGCGAGGAACTCGCGCTCGACCGCCTGTTCTTCATTCCCGCCGCGCAGTCGCCATTCAAGCCCGGCAGCGAACCGGCCCCGGCAGCGTTGCGCCTGCGGATGCTCCGCCTCGCGCTCGCCGGTCAGCGGGATTACGAAGTGGACGAGCAGGAACTCCAGCGCGGCGGCGTCTCCTACTCGATAGACACCGCGCGCGCGTACGCGAAAAAATTTCCGAACGCCGAACTGTTCTACCTGATCGGAGCGGATCATGTGCCGACCCTGCCGAAGTGGCGCGAGGCGGAGGCGCTGGCGGCGCTGGTGCAGTTCGTGGTCATCCCGCGACCCGGGGAAACTCCGGCGACTTTGCCGCCGCCGTTCCGCATTCAAATCCTCGGCGGCTGGCCGCTGAAACTCTCCTCGTCGCAAGTGCGCGCGCGAGTCCGCGAGGGTCGCGGCGTGGAACATCTTTTGCCGAGCGGCCTCGGTGAAGTGATTCGCGCGGCGGGTCTCTACCGCGCGTGAACCGGGCCAAAATTGGCGTCATCCTCGCGCCGTTTGCGTGAGGCGCGCTCGCTAAATTCCCTCCTTCATTTCATCCACATCGGGAATTTCTCCATCACACCGCTCGGCATCGCTGATGCTTGGTGAGTCTTGCTATGAAGACAAACCTTCCTCCCTCCCGTCGGGGCTTCACGCTGATCGAATTGCTCGTCGTGATCGCCATCATTGCCATCCTCGCCAGCCTCCTGTTGCCCGCGCTCGCGCAGGCGATGGCCAAGGCCAACCGCATCAAGTGCATCAACAACATGCGTCAGATCGGTCTGGCCATGCGCATTTACGCCAACGACCACGAGCAGAAGTTTTCGTGGAATGTCGCGCCGCCCGAAGGCTCGATGGACGCCGCGAACCAGCAGGCGTTCCGTCACTACCTGGCTTTGTCGAATGAACTGGTGACGCCGAAAATACTCGTCTGCGCGAGCGACAAGGACAGGAGCGCGGCGAACATTTTCGGAAGCGGCTTCAGCGACGCGAATGTTTCCTACGCCGTAGGTTTCGACGCCGCCGAAGACAAACCGCAGTCCATCCTCACCGCCGACCGCAACCTGAGCGGCACTTACAATGACAAGGCGTGCGGCGCATTCACCGGCGCGCAGGCCACGGAGATCACCGCCACCGTCTCGTGGCTGCGGACGATTCATGTGAACCAGGGCAACCTCGGTCTCGGCGACGGCAGCGCGCAGGGCACCACGACGCAGAAGCTGCAGACGCAGGCGCAGAACTCGGATCAGGACAACGGCAACAACCATGTGCGCGTGCCGCAGTGAGTGGCGGGCGCGGCCGATGGAACTGGTCCCGCCGGGCGGGACCAGTCGGGCTGCGCAGAGCGTCACGCCGCCTGCATCATTGACTTGTCGGAACAGACACCTAGGCTCGCGCACAGATGCAGTTGTTCCAACGCGCCAAAAACTTTTCCCTCGCCCGGCCTGCCCGTGCCTGGATTGCCGCCTTGATGCTGCTTGCCCTGGCCGCGCCCGCCGCGTCGCTCCAGACCTTCGGCCCGCTCTACCATCAGCTCACGAACGACCTCGCGTTCCTCCAGCAAAACTTCGACGGCGCGCCGGACGTGAAGCAGAAACTCGCCGTGCTCACCCGGGCGCGCGGCCTCGTGCTGAGCGAGGAACTGCCCGATGAACAGACGCTCGCCCGCGTCGTTCCCCTGCTTGTTCACGACACCAATTACACCGCCACCCTCGACGCCGCCGCGTTCGCGGCCCGCGCCGCCGCCCTCACGCGCCATGAATCCTTGGGCCAGCGCGTCGCCGATCTGCCGCCGTGGTCCCGCGCCACGACCGCGCGCTTCCGTTTCGCATCGCTCGCCGACGAACACGCCGCGCTGACCAACGCCACCAACGCGGCCGTCATCGCCCACTGGCTCCCGAACTTCGTCGGGCAACTGAACAGCACGGCCAAGTTTGAAGTCCGCGCGCGCCTCATGCCCCGTCCGCGCACCGGGCTGAATTCCCTGCGCGGCACCGTGAACGGCCGCCGCTTCATCAGCACCGGAGCCGGGCGCAATTCGCCCAATCTTTTTACCGTCACCGCACCCTCCGATTTCTACCGCGCCGTGACCGTCCGCGCGGTGGCGGGCGCGGGCGTCATTCACCTGAATCTCCCCGTGCTGACCGAACAGGTGCGCTACGAAATCGCCACCGGCCTGGCCAACGTCACGCACAGCCCGGATGTGTTCGCGACGAATGTGGTGATTATGGCCGCGACAAACGGCACCCTCTTCGTGCAGAGTAACGGCCGGGAGATTTACGGCGTGTTCACCGCCGAGGGGCCGGGCCTGGAAATCACGGACGGCAAGTTCCGCGTGCCAGTGCCGCGCGCGTTGCGAAACTAATTTTGTCAGTGGTAGAACAATTTCGCTGCCCATAGCGAAAACCGGAGAGAGCACGGTGGGGCGAGTTCGGCAGCGAGTGAGTAGGTCTCGTCCCCTTCTGATCCGCCGCGGGCGACGGTGGGAGGCTCTCATCGCCCATTCCGTTTTCTGTACTCAGCGCGGCCCGGGGCGGTCGGGAAAATCCTGCCGGAATTCCAGTTGTGACCGGCAAACCCGTCTCGCTAGTTTCCGGCCCGCATGAAAACACTTCTTCGTTCCTCACTCGCGCTGCTCTTCGCCGCCGCTCCGCTGTTCGCGGCGGATGTCGCCACGCCGGTCTCCACTCACGCGCGCTCGGTCGGGGAGGCGCTGCTCTACATGCTGGTCTTCGCGGTGGCGGGCATCGTGATGGCCATCCTCGGCTACAAACTTTTCGACAGGTTCACGCCCGGCGATCTGCACAAGGAAATTGTGGAGAAGCAAAATGTGGCCGCCGCGGTCATCGCCGCCGCCGTGGTGCTGGGCATCTGCATCATCATCGCGGCGTCCATGATTGGCTGAACGCCGGGTGACGCCGTGAAACGCAGCCGAAACATACGTCTCGTGTTGGTGGGCGGGCTGTCCATCAGCGCGTTCAACGGCTGCGATCCATCGTCGCCGCCGGTGAACACCACCGGCGTGTTCACCAACAATCATCACGTGCCCGGCGTGGGTTATTATCACGCTCCGTACCGGGCCTGGTATGCGCTGCCTTACAACCAGTTTGATGCCAAGAGCGCACGTTATTTTCACGGCGGGCAATGGGCGGCTGCGCCGCACGCGAGCGTCATCAACATTTCCACACCCACGGCGGCGGCGGTCCAGCAGGTGACCGCACAGCGCTCGGACGTCCGGCGCGGCGGATTCGGGAGCAGTTCACGTCACCACGGGATTGGATCCTGATGCAAAGGCACCTTCGCCAACCAAGAACTGACTGGCGCGCGCGCGTCGCCGAGGTCGGACTGACTTATCATTCTCACGAGCAGGGGCCGTATTGGGACGAGTCGGCGTGCTACGAACTCACGCGCGCCGAAGTGGAGCAGCTCGAAAACGCCGGGAACACCTTGCACCGGCTTTGCCTCGACGCAGCGCAAGCGGTCATTGACCACGCGTGGTGGTCGCGGCTGGGCATTCCTCAGTCTGCGGTGCCCGCCATTCTGCGCTCTTGGGAACGCGACGACTTCAGCGTCTATGGCCGGTTTGATCTCGCCTTCGTTCCGGGCGAAGAGCCGAAGCTGCTCGAATACAACGCCGACACCCCCACCGCGCTCGTCGAAGCCTCGGTCGCGCAATGGTTCTGGTTGCAAGAGACCATGCCCCAGGCCGATCAGTTCAACTCCATTCACGAACGGTTGATTGAAGCTTGGCGTCGTTACGCGCCGGTGGTGGGAGAATCGGCGGCGGCGAGTTCTTCAACTGTCCCTCCGCCGGTCATTCATTTCAGCAGCATCAAGGAACACCCCGAGGACGAACAGACGGTCCTGTATCTGCGGGACACTTGTGAACAGGCGGGCTTCGTGACGCGCAGTGTGTTCGTCGAAGACATCGGATGGGACGAGCGGGCGCAGTGCTTCGTGGATCTCGATCTGCAACCCATCCAGC
>JANOAY010000628.1:0-3224 GCA_031411375.1 Pedosphaera sp.
CGCGGAGCGACGCGCCCCACCATTCATGGCACCACGAGCGCAAATGAATCCGTTGCTTTTGCGGACGCGTTGCCGGAGATTCGCGCTCCAAAAAACAAGAATGGACGCCGCGCACATTAGAAATTTCAGCATCATTGCCCATATTGATCATGGGAAGACGACGCTCTCGGACCGGCTCTTGAACCGCACCGGCACCATTGCCGACCGCGACATGTCCGCGCAGTTGCTCGACTCGATGGACTTGGAGAAGGAGCGCGGCATCACCATCAAGGCGCATCCGGTCACGATGCTTTACAAGGCGAAGAACGGGGAGACCTACGAGCTGAACCTGATCGACACGCCCGGCCACGTTGATTTTTCCTACGAAGTGTCGCGCAGTTTGAGCGCGTGCGAGGGCGCCCTGCTCATCATTGACGCGGCGCAGGGAGTCGAGGCGCAGACGGTCGCGAACGTGCATCTGGCGATGAAGCAGAACCTGCACATCATCCCGGTCATCAACAAAATCGATCTGCCGCACGCGGACATCGAGATGACCAAGCAGCAGCTTGAAGACATTCTCGCCATTCCGGCCGACACGGCGATTCTCGCCAGCGCGAAAGCGGGCATCGGCATCGAGGACATTCTTGAAGCCATCGTCGAGCGCGTGCCGCCGCCGAAGCCGTCCGGTGAAAAATCCCTTCAGGCGCTGGCCTTCGATTCTTACTTCGACACTTACAAGGGCGTGGTCACGCATGTGCGCGTGTTCAACGGCGAGTTGCGCGCGGGCCAGCATGTGAAGCTGCTGCACTCGGGCAAGAACGTGGACATCAAGGAGGTTGGAAGTTTCAACCCCAAGCCCTACGTGCGCGAGAAACTCGAAGTCGGCGAGACCGGCTACTTCACCGCGAACATCAAGTCGCCGCAGGAAGTGAAGATGGGCGACACCATCACCGACGCGCGTAATCCGTCCGCCGTGCTGCCGGGCTTCAAGGAAATTCACCCGATGGTCTTCAGCGGCATCTATCCGATCAACACGGCGGATTACGAGGCGCTCAAGGGCAACATGGGCAAACTACAGTTGAATGACTCGGCCTTTGCCTACCAGAGCGAAAGCTCGGTCGCGCTCGGGTTTGGCTTCCGCTGCGGCTTCCTTGGGCTGTTGCATTTGGAAATTGTGCAGGAACGTCTGCGCCGCGAGTACGGCATGGACATCATCGCCACCTATCCCAGCGTGGTCTATCGCGTGACCATGACCGACGGGACGATGAAGGAGATCGACAATCCGGCCTTCCTGCCCGCCGCGAATTTCATCCTAAAGATCGAGGAGCCGATGGTGAAAGCCTTCGTCATTTCGCCCAACGACAGCATCGGCGACATCATGGCGTTGATCTCTGAGAAGCGCGGCAAGATTGATCACACCGAGACGCTGGACGCGCGGCGCGTGATGATGACCAGCCTCTTGCCGCTCAACGAAATCCTGATCGACTTCCACGACCGCATCAAAAGCATCACGCGCGGGTTTGGCTCCATGGATTACGAGTTTGCCGACCATCAGGAGTCGGACATGGTGAAGCTGGAGATGCTGGTGAACTCCGAGGCGGTGGACGCCTTCTCGTGCATCGTACATCGGGAAAAGGCCGAGACGCGGGGCCGCGCACTGGCTGCGAAACTTAAGGAAGTGATTCCCACGCAGCAGTATCAGGTCGCCATCCAGGCGGCCATCGGCGGGAAAGTCGTGGCGCGCGAGACGGTGAGCGCCTTGCGGAAGGACGTGACCGCGAAGTGCTACGGCGGCGACATCAGCCGTAAGCGCAAACTTTTGGAGAAGCAGAAGGAAGGCAAGAAGCGCATGAAGGCGTTCGGCACGGTGAACATCCCGCAGGAGGCGTTCATCGAGGTGTTGAAGGCGTGAGTGTGCTTGCGGCTCATGGACTACCGAATTGATTTTATTCCTTCGGCTCTGGAGCAGCTTCGAGATCTGCCGAAAGAAGCGCGCCGGTTGATTGGCGCGTAGTTGGATCGAGCGCAGCACGACCTGAGTGGTGACATCAAAAAGCTCAAGGGATTCAAGAACAAGTATCGCCTGCGGGCCGGGAACTATCGCTTGCTCTTTGAGTGGGAAGGCACCGTTCTTGTCGTGTACGATGTCGGCGACAGAAAAGACATTTATGAGTAACTCCGCTTCCACCTCCGCCAAGACGCCGGGCAACTGGACGCAACTGAACAAGCAGCTTGCTCAAGCCAAAACTTTGCTCCGTCAAATGAGCCAGACCGTCGAAGACATCGAGGACGCCCGCACGATTGAACGAGCCAAACGGGCCAACGCTGGCAAGCCGCGTATTTCGTGGGCGCAGGCCAAACGGGAATTGCAGTTGGATTGACTGGTCGGGCCTTCGGCACGGTGAACATCCGGCAGGAGTCGTTCATCGAGGTATTGAAGGCGTAAGCCAAAGGATTACCAATCGGGCGAGGCCGCTGGCAGAACCATGCCTAGCTGCCGGCGCGCGGATGAAATTGGCGTTTGCTTCGGGGTCTTGGTTTGCGGTTTGGTGTGCCGAGCTAATTTATGTGCGGCATCATCGGATACGTCGGGAAAAAATCAGCCGGCCCTATTCTTCTCGAAGGATTGCGCCGGCTGGAATATCGCGGCTACGACAGCGCGGGCGTCGCGATTCTCGACGGCCCGAAGCTGGAGCTGCGGAAGAAAACCGGCCGCATTGATCAAGGACTTGCGCCGGTGGTAAAGGCGCGGCCCGCGCACGGCACCACGGGTATCGGGCACACGCGCTGGGCCACGCACGGCGCGCCGACGGATAACAATTCTCACCCCCATCTCGACGCGAGCGGACGCATCGCGGTCGTTCACAACGGCGTGATTGAAAACTACGAGCGGCTGAAGAAACGGCTTCTCGCGGCGGGACACACATTTCAATCGGACACGGACACGGAGGTGCTGGCGCATTTGGTGGGCGAGCATTACGCGCAGGTGAAAGCGAATGGAGCGCCGATTTCCAAATAGGCGCGGACGGGAGCGAACGATGATCGTGCCGATTTGGAAATCGGCGCTCCGCACCTGCTCGCGCAAGCCGTCTCCGGCGCGCTCGCGGAAGTCACGGGCGCGTACGGTCTCGGCGTCGTGTGCTCTGATTTCCCCGGTGTCATCATCGGTGCGCGGCGCGGCTCGCCGCTCATCATCGGCATCGGCGACGACGGACATTTTCTCGCCAGCGATGTCACGGCGGTCG
>JANOAY010000629.1:0-1660 GCA_031411375.1 Pedosphaera sp.
GGCGCAGTATCGCGCCAAGGGCGATCAGATCGTCGTGGTCGTGTCCGCGATGAGCGGCGTGACGGACAACCTCATCAAGCTCGCCAAGGAAATCATGCCGCTGCCGAGCGAGCGCGAGATGGACATGCTGCTGGCCACCGGCGAGCAGACGACGATTGCGCTGGCCGCGATGGCGCTGCACGCGCTGGACATTCCGGCCACGTCGCTCACGGGCGCGCAGGCGGGCATCGTCACGGACGGCGTTCACACCAAGGCGAAGATTCAGAACATCTCGCCGAAGGAAGTTCACGCCATGCTCGACGCGGGCAACGTCGTGATCGTCGCCGGTTTTCAGGGGCAGACTTCGAGCGGACAAATCACCACGCTCGGGCGCGGCGGCTCGGACCTCACGGCCATTGCGCTGGCGGCGGCGTTGAAGGCGGACCTCTGCCAGATTTACACGGACGTGGACGGCGTTTACACCACCGACCCGCGTCTCGTGCCGACGGCGCGGAAGCTCGAAGAAATCTCCTACGACGAACTGCTGGAACTCGCCGGCGCGGGCGCGAAGGTGATGCAGTCGCGCTCCGTCGAGTTCGCGAAAAAGTTCGGCGTGGTGTTTGAAGTGCGCTCCAGCTTGAACGACAACCCCGGAACCATTGTGAGAGAAGAAACCAAAAGCATGGAAGACGTCGTGATTCGCGGCGTCGCGCTCGACAAGAACCAGGCGAAGATCACCCTCGCGGCGGTGCCGGACAAACCCGGCGTGGCTGCGCGCATCTTCAAGGCGCTGGCCGACGCGAACATCAACGTGGACATGATCGTGCAGACCGCCAGCCACGGCGGCGGCGCCGGCACCAAGGCTACGGACATTTCCTTCACCCTCGACAAGCCCGAGTTGCTCAAGGCGCAGAAGGTTCTCGACGGCATCAAGGCCGAGACGGGCGTGCGCGAAATCATCGCCGACGAAAAGATCGGCAAGCTCTCCATCGTGGGCGTCGGTATGCGCAGTCACTCCGGCGTGGCGGCGAAGATGTTTGAGACGCTGGCGAACGAGGGCGTGAACATCGACATGATTTCCACGAGCGAGATCAAGATTTCCGTGGTCATCGAACTCGCGAAGGGCGAGGCGGCGACAAAGGCGGTGCATGCGGCGTTCCTCGGATAGCAAGGTGGTTTCGTTCGCGCTGCGAACGAAACGCCTCGCAGCGCGAGGCGTTCCACCGGCGGCGCTCCGGCGGTCGCATTGACAAGGAAACTCGCGCCGGTAGAGTGCCGCCATTCGGATGCGGGCGTAGTTCAATGGTAGAACGGCAGTCTTCCAAACTGCACACGAGGGTTCGATTCCCTTCGCCCGCTCCATTCTTTTCCCCGCTTTGTTTTCACGTTCGTCACCCAAGCATTCTGAATAGCCGGGGCGCAAGCCCGTCTCTTAACGGCTACAACCCGCGCCCTTGCCGGTGACAAATCATGAAATCTGAAATCGAAGCGTTGAACAAACAGATCCAGGCGATGACGCCGCTCATTACCGGCATCCAGCAGGAGATGGCGAAGTCCATCGTGGGGCAGCGCCACTTGATTGACCGGCTGCTGATCGGGTTGCTCGCGAACGGACACGTCCTGCTCGAAGGCGTGCCGGGGCTCGCGAAGACCGCGACGGTGAGCGCGCTCGCGCAGTGCA
>JANOAY010000630.1:0-2984 GCA_031411375.1 Pedosphaera sp.
CCTCGCCAGGCGTGGGCAACGGTCCACATTCAGTCACGTCCGCGGATGTCAACGGGGATGGGAAGGCGGATTTGATCAGTGCGAACCAGACGGCTAACACGCTGACGGTGTTGACGAACAACGGGAGCGGCAGGTTTGGGCTGGCCTCCTCGCCGGGCGTGGGCAGCGGTCCAGTTTCAGTTACGTCTGCGGATGTGAACGGGGATGGAAAGGCGGATTTAATCAGCGCGAACCGCACGGCCCACACGCTGACAGTGTTGACGAACAACGGGAGCGGCGGGTTTGTGACGGCCGCCTCGCCAGGCGTGGGCAGCCAGCCAGCTTCAGTCACGTCCGCGGATGTGAACGGGGATGGGAAGGCGGATTTGATCAGTGCGAACGAAGGGGCCAGCACGCTGACGGTGTTCATCAACAATGGGAGCGGCGGATTTGTGCTGGCCTCCTCGCCGAACGTGGGCGCCGGTCCAATTTCAGTCACGTCGGCGGATATGAACGGGGATGGCAAGGTGGATTTGATCAGCGCGAACATAGGGGCCAACACGCTGACGTTGTTGTTCAACACGCCGACTTTCACCGGCCATTTCACCGGCAATTTTACGGGTGATGGAGCGGGGTTGACGGACTTGAACGCAGGCAACCTGGCCAGCGGGACGGTTTCTGAGGCGCGGCTTTCGGCGAATGTGGCGCTGCTGACGGGCAGCCAGACCTTCACCGGCGCGAAGGCTTTTAGCAGCGAACTGGCGGCCAGCGGCGGCGTGCGCCTCTACGACGGCAACCTCTGGTTTCGCAGCGACAACAATCACGGCCTCGGCTGGTATGGCGGCGGTAAACCCTTTGCCGGTGTGAGCAACGCGATCGATGGCCCGGTGCTGTTCGGCTACAACGGCGGCGCTTTAGGCACAAAACAGCTCGCCACGGAAAAAATCGCCCTGTTCTGGAACGCTGCCGGCAACGTGGGCCTCGGCACCACCAATCCTGCCGCAAAACTCCAGGTCGTGGGCGACGTGAAGTTGGGCGGCAGCGGCCAATACTTCGCCCCCGGCGGCGAGGAAAACCTGCGCATCATCCGCGGCGGGGTCAACAGCGGCGGCACCGGCATCCAAGGCAGCGGGTTCACCTCTTCCCGCACCGGCCTCGGCGTTTACACCGTGACCTTCACCACGACGTTTAGTTTTGCCCCGACCATTACCGTCTCCTGTGGGGCCGCCGGCCAAGGAGTGGCCTCTCTGGATGCGGCCGTGGTTGCCACGGCCAGCACCACAGGCTTCACCGTGAACACGGGCGTCCGGAACATCGGGTTTTTCGACGAACCTTTTAGCTTCATCGCCATCGGCCCGCGTTGAAGGGAAGCCACGCTGACCAAGGAGAGGCATCATGAAATTATTTTATCTGACGTTGGGGCTGCTCGTTCCCATCCTTGGGTCTGCGCAGAATTACTCCGTTGATTGGTCCACCATTGACGGCGGTGCCGGTTCCAGCACTGGCGGCGTGTATTCCGTGAGCGGCACCATCGGCCAGCCGGATGCGGGCGGGCCGTTGACCAACGGCCAGTATTCCGTCACCGGCGGCTTCTGGGCTTTGCCTGTGGCGGTGCAAAGCGTGGGCGCGCCCACGCTGGTCATTGTTCCATCAGCTCCCGGCACCGCGACCATTTCTTGGACGCCTGCCACGCCCGGCTTCGTGCTCCAGGAAACCCTGAGCCTCGCGCCCACCAACTGGTTGAACTCGGTGAGTGGTGCGACTAATCCCGCCACCGTGCCGGCCGTGCTGCCCACGCAGTTCTACCGGCTGTTCAAGCCGTAGGTGCGCTCCAAAGAAAAAGAGCAACTGGACTGCTCCAGTTGCTCTCGTGAAAAACTTCAGGACGATTACGCCGCCGGGGCCACAACCGGAGCCGGGTTCGGCTCAATGGGACGCGCCGGGCGTTCCTGACGCTTGAGTTCCTTCGAGGTGGCCTCGCCTTTGCAGATCCAGCACTTGATGCCGAGCTTGCCGTAAATC
This sequence comes from Pedosphaera sp., assembly GCA_031411375.1. GTDB lineage: Bacteria > Verrucomicrobiota > Verrucomicrobiia > Limisphaerales > SIBH01 > JANNGC01. The sequence goes on from JANOAY010000630.1 coordinate 2,002, forward strand.
GTCTTCGCTTCCGCAAAGCCGTAATCAATGTTCGCGCGCAGGGTGTGGAGCGGCACGCGGCCTTCCATGTACTGCTCGACGCGGGCGATTTCCGCACCGCCGAGACGGCCCGCGCAGCGAATCTTGATGCCCTCGGCACCGAAATCCATCGCGGTCTGAATCGTTTTCTTCATCGCGCGGCGATGCGATACGCGGCGCTCAAGCTGGAGAGCAATGCTTTCGGCGACTAACTGGGCGTCGGTCTCCGGCTGCTTCACTTCCTGGATGTCCACGTAGATTTCCTTGCCGGTCATCTTGGACAGGTCTTCCTTGATCTTGTCGATCTCGGCGCCCTTGCGGCCAATGACCACGCCGGGACGCGCGGTGAGAATGGTGATGCGGCAGCGGTTCGCGGCGCGCTCGATGAGAATCTTCGGGACGGAGGCCATCTCGAGCTTCTTCTTGAGGATGGTGCGCAGCATGCGGTCTTCCGCGAGGAGCTTGCCGAAATCTTTTTTCTGGGCGTACCACTTCGAGCGCCAGTCCTTGTTGACGGCGACGCGCAGACCGATTGGATTTACTTTTTGGCCCATAACTTATTCGTCAGAAACGACAATTTTCACATGGCAGCTGCGCTTGATAATCGGCCCGGCCGATCCGCGCGCCTTGGGGGTGAAACGCTTGAAGCTCATCGCCGTCTGCGCCACCGCCTCTTTTACTTTCAAAGCTTCCGGCTTCACGCCGTTGTTGTTTTCCGCGTTGGCGATGGCGCTGTGCAGCGTCTTGGCGACGACACGGGCCGACTTGCGCGACACGAACTTGAGCACCGCCTCGGCTTGCAGCGCGGGCAGGCCCTGAATCTGCCGGGTCATCTCGCGCATCTTCTGCGCGGACATGCGGACATTTTTGGTAATAGATTGAACCTGCATAAACTATTTCGCCTCCGCTTTCGCCGTGTGCGCGCCGTGCTTCTTGATCGTGCGCGTCAGGGAGAATTCGCCGAG
>JANOAY010000631.1:0-2288 GCA_031411375.1 Pedosphaera sp.
TCGCGTGGGACTTGGACCGCGCGATTTCCGAACCAGACACGAAGAGGTGTCCGCCCGCGTTGCGGAAATTTGCGATGGCCGTCTGCTCCGCGTCGCTGAAACTTTCGTCCGAGGTGGATTCCTGCCCGCAGGCCCAGACGACAATCGCATAGTCGCTCAACGCCACTGCACCGCTTGCCACCGCTTCGTTCTGGCACGAATCAAATGGCAGGCCATATGCGCTGATGGCCTGGCCGTGCTGAACGACGTAGTCGAAGGAATTGTTCCGCCTCGGCAGCACGCGCTCGATCGTGCCGTTTGCACCGGGTGGTGCCCACGCTTGCGCGCCAGTGTTCTGACGCAGATTCGTTGTGCGATCAAAACGGTCGAACGCATTCACCACCAGCACGCGCGGCTGAATGCTGCTCGTGGGCGTGCGGCAGCCGACGACTTCTGAAGGCATGGACTCGCCGCCCGCGTTCACGGCGGACACGCGGAAGTAATAATCTTCGCCCGCCGCCAGCCCGGTGATTTTCCAACTCGTCACGTTGCTCACCGTGATGGGATTGCCGAAGCCGTAGCCGTTGGTGCTGCGATAAATGACGTAGGCCGTTGCCGCGCCGCTGCCGCCACGGCTCACGGGCGCGCTCCAGCGCAAGGTAATCGCGCCGTCCGCCGTGCCCGCTGCCCGCACGTACGCGGGCGGCTCGGGCAGAAGGTTCACCACCAGCGCGTCGAACTGGTTCATGTATTTGATCACCGCGTGCATTGCGCCCCGGCCCACGGCGGCGCGGGCTTTTGGATCGCGCAGCACGGGGGCGTCGTTGGTATGGTCGTGGAAGCCCACTTCGATGATCGTCGCGTCCATTTCGTAGTTAAAGTGGCTGCCAGTGATCTCACCGTAGTTGCCGGAGTAGGTGACGGTGGTGCGATTGTTCCAGGCGAACTCCAGCGGCGGCGAACCGAGCGCGACCAAGTCCTCGTCCACTTCGTTGCCGGCGATTTGCGCGAGCAAACTTTGATTGGGCGTCGGGTCGCTGGTGATGAGCGCGAGCGTGCCGCGCCCGCCGCCGGCGTTGGAGTGGAAGCTGATGTGAATGCGCTTGAAGAGATTGCCCTGCTCCTGCCGGTTCATCTCGGCGGTCATGCGGCCCGGGGCCTGCCACGAATCATTTTCATCGCCGGTGCTGGCGTCGTAGATGACCGGGTCCTGGCCCTGACCGAAGTTCGCCTGAATCCAGTAGCGGCAGCTTTCATCCTCGCGCGGGTAGCCCGAGATGCCGCCGCCGCGATCCACGGAACCCATGCCGTTGCCGAAACGAATCGCGTCGGCAAACGTCCAGTCGCCCGCCGCCGAGCCGCGCAAGTTGCTGACGACCACGGAGCCGAGGGCGGTGTTCGCGCCCGCGTCGAAAAAATACTCGCCGAGATATACCCACCCGTTGCCCACCATGTGATGCGGAATGCGAAGCTGCGACTCTCCGCCCGTGTGCCGGACACGATACAACTGCTCGCCACGATCCGAACCGTGGCGCACCCACGTGTAGACCGGATATATTCCTGCGACGGGAATGTTCGGCGTGTAGGTCGCCGTGGCGGTCTCGCTCGCCGCGAGCGCCGCGTAGCGATACGGGATGTCACCAGCGCTGCCGTAAAAAACGACCGACGTGCTGTTGAACCACGTTCCCGCGAAGACCACGCCCGCGTCGTCATTGTCCAGCACCACCTCGTTCGTCTGCTGGCCGAGCGGGCGCATGGAGATGACGGTCGCGCCGGCGTTGAAGCAATACGCGGCGAAAAAGTTCAACTGATCGAGGTTGCCGTAGTCCTCGTTCATTTCGAGCAACGTGCCGCGCTGCAAACGCCACGTTGTGCTGGGGCCGTAGGTCCAGCCGTGCCCGCTGTTCATAAACACCAACCGCCCGCTCAACGCGCCTGCCGGCTGCCGCGCCGCAGAAGCGATGGGCCCGAAGGCTTTCGGCATCGGCGCAACGACCGAAGGCACCACACCCGCCGGCTCCGCCCAATCCGGAGTGAAGTGGGGACGATTCGTGGAAGGATGAAAATCATGCCCATGCCCGTCCGCCCACACCGCGAGCACGGAGAAAAACAGGAACACAGGAATCCACCAGAGACGCACGGGGCAGAGATACCACCGCAAGAGGAGTCTCGCCAGCCTGCGGCTTGAGCGATGGCCGGAATTGTCCAGGAGTACGGTAGGGCGCGCTGTCCTCACCGCGCCGCGCTGGAATCGGAGAAGCACGTCAAATTTTCTCGCGCCTCACTCCGGCGCGCTGAGGACAGCGCGC
>JANOAY010000632.1:0-6210 GCA_031411375.1 Pedosphaera sp.
AGCCGCGATGAGAAGCCGCGGCCAGTCGAGTGAAGTAGTTTGCGGGCGGTTTCGGCCCGCCGACGAATCGCAGTGGCCCAGAGGGCCGACGGTTGTTACTGCGCACCAGCACGGAACGGATGACTCTGGCGGTCTTCGGAAACGAAGGTCTGCCCAAAGAAAGACGCCGAAAGGCGGCACAAAGGGAGCATGCGGTCCGGGAAGGACACGAGATCGAGGCAGGATTCGTGAAAACCTTCCGCCATGTCGGCGATGTCGAAAAAGGCACCGCTGGCCTGTGAGCGAAAAACAACCTGAGAGTGAAGAGGCGAGACCCGTGGCCCGGGGCGAACGCACGGTCAAAAGCCGTGGCTGACCCTGAGCTAAGCGGTCAAGACGCGAAGAAGATTACAGGCGTGTCTTGACCTGGTTCGCAGGCCGGTGGCGCAACCACCAGTCGAAGCGAGCTGAAAAGCCTCACTCAATAATCCCGCCGCAGCAATGCGCGGGACGGCCCTGCTACGAGGCCGACAACTCCGCTTGCCGTGGAGAATGGCGTCGGGAAGCCGGCAGCCCTCGCGAGAGGAGCGCCCAATGTCGGCATGGGAAAGAGAGCGTGGCGCACTCCCAGCACCCACTTTCGGGCCCGTCGGTCGCAAGACTGGCGGGCCCGTTTGTATTTTCTCCTGTCCGCACGTTGAAACGCTTCCGTCACCTTTGACCCTCTCTTACCGTCTCCGGCAAAACTGCGCGGGCACTCTGGAATCGAATTTGCCCGCGGGTTCGGAGTCATTAAAAAAGTCTCATGCACGAAACAACGGGTGAAGCAGTGTCGAAACGCGCGGGCCATTTTGCGAAATGGATCGCGGCGCTGCTGTTCTGCGCCCTCGTGTGGTCCGGCTGCACCGCCGCCCATCACCGCCGGGCGGCGGACAAAGAGGTCTATGGCATCGTGCAGCAGGCCGAGTGGCAGATTTTTGGAAAGACGAACCAGTTCGGCATAGACACCGCCTATTCCGCGCGGAAGCCCAAGGAGATTCTGCCTTCCGAACTGATTGAAGACCGTCTTCAGACCAACCGCCGGATGCTGACCATCGAAAACGCCCTCGACCTCGCGGTGCATAACAGCCGCAATTATCAGGCGGAGAAGGAGCGGCTTTTTCTGAGCGCGCTCACACTCACCGAAGAGCGCCACGCTTTCAGCCCGCAGTTTACGAAGAAGAGCATCAGCGGGAAGTTTGAACGGCAGAGCGACGGCCAGCGGTTGGGCAAGCTGAACAGCAATTTTGAAATCACCAAGGTCTTTGCCACCGGTGGTGAAGTGAGCCTCGCCCTGGTCAATGATCTCATGCGCTACTACACGGGCGACCCGCGCCGCGAAGCCGTGTCCCTCCTCAGTCTGAAACTCACCCAGCCGCTGCTGCGCGGTTTCGGGCGGAACAGCGCCGTAGTAGAAAATCTGACCCAGGCCGAGCGCAACGTCATCTACGCCGTGCGGGACTACTCGTTTTTCCAGAACGAGTTCGCGCTGGAAATCGTGACCGATTATTTCGCGCTGCTCGAACAGAAGGACGTGATTCGCAACCGCTACACGAACTACCTCGGGCGCGTCCGCTCGACGCAGCGCCTCGAAGCGCGCAAAGACCGCGAGAAATCCTCGGACGTGGACCAGGCGCGGCAGGCGGAATTGTCCGCGCGAAACAACTACGTGAACGCCGTGGCCGGCTATCGCAACTCGCTCGACCAGTTCAAAATCAAACTCGGCCTGCCGCTCGGCGAAAAAATCTATCTCGATGACTCCGCGCTGACCGAGGTGAAGAACAACGGCCTGGTCTCCGCGCCGTTGGACACGGAACAGGCCTACCGGGTGGCCGTGGAGCGCCAGTTGCAGATTCTCAATGCCATTGATGTCTTTGAGGATCGGAAACGGAAAATTCGCATCGCGGTGGATGCGCTGAAGCCCGGCCTGAATCTGACCGGCAGCGCCGACCTGGGTTCCACCAAGCCGACGGACTTCACGCGGTTCAACGCCCAGAAAGTCCGTGCCGATGTCGGGCTGAACCTTGATTTGCCAATCAACCAGTTGTCCCAGCGCAACGACTACCGCACCGCGCTCATCACTTTCGAGGCCGAGATTCGCAGCCTCACGCTCACGCTCGACAGCTTGAAGGACGACATCGAGCGCGGGCTGCGGACGCTGGAACAGCGGCGGCAGAATTATGAAATTCAGAAGAGCGCGCTCGAACTCGCCAACCGCCGCGTCGAAGGCGGCCTGCTGCGGATGCAGGCCGGCGTGGCGGAAGTGCGCGATCTCGTCGAGGCGCAGGACGCGCAGATCGCCGCGCAGAACGCCGTGACCTCCGCTATCGTCGCTCACCAGAGCGCGCGCCTTCAACTGATGCTGGCCATCGGCGCGCTCCAGACGGATGACTGCAAATTCTGGCTCAAGGATCATCTCACCAGTTTTCTTCCGGCGAACTCGGTGGCCGACAAAGCGCCTGCACCGGATCAGGCCGTGATTCCGCCCGACGAATTTTTCAACAACTGACATGAATTATCGCAGCGTCCCTTCGACCGTCGTCCGGCTGGTGAAACAGCGGCCCCTGGTGTTTGCCATTGCGGGCGCGCTGGTGCTAACGGCGGTGGTTTTTCTTTTTGCGCGCACGCGCACCGCGACGGTGGCCTACAGTTCGTATCAGGTGAAGCGCGGGGATTTTCTCATCTCCATCGTCGAGGGCGGTACGCTGGAGGCGGTGGATGAAGTGAGCATTCGCAACGAGGTCGAAGGCACCGCGCGCATCATCCGCATCGTGCCCGAGGGCAGCTACGTGAAGGCGGGCGACCTGCTGGTGGAGCTGGATTCCTCCGCCTCGCAGGACGCGGTGAACGTGCAGCAGATCGCCGTCGAGAAAGCGCGCTTCACGCTCATCCAGGCCGAGCAGCAACTGGACATTCAAAAGATCACCGCCGAGACAGACTTGAAGGCGGCGGAGTTGAAAGTGGAGTTTGCGGAGACGGATTTGAAAAAGTATCTCGAAGGCGAAGCCCGCCAGTTGGAGCGCAACGCGCAGATTGAAATCACCAACGTCGTCGAGTCGCTGGCCATCGCGCGCGACCGTCTCGAATGGACGCGCAAGCTCTACACCAACGGCTTCGAGACCAAGAGCACGCTGGACAAGGACACGCTCACCGTCTCGCAGAGCGAACTGAAACTCGAGCAGGCCTCGAACACGCTCTGGATGCTCCGCGAGTTTGATGCGAAGAAAAAACGCCGCGAGCTGGAGGCGGCGGTCAACGAGGCGAAGCAGAACCATGCCAAGGTGAAGCTTCAGGGCGACCGCATCAAAGCCCAGTACCAGGCCGACGTGGCGACGCAGAAAAGCACGCTCGAACTGAGCCAGAACAAGCTCGAACGCGACATGAAGCAACTGGCCGCGACGAAAATTCACGCGCCCCAGGACGGCCTTGTGGTCTATGCCAGCAGCGGCGGCGGGCGTTTCAGCAACGAGTCCATGATCGAGGAGGGCGCGGTGGTGCGGAACCGGCAGGAGCTGATCAAGCTGCCGGATGTTTCGCAGATGAAACTGCTCGTCCGCATTCACGAATCGCACATCAACCAGGTTCACGTCGGCCAGATCGCGTTCGTGGTGCTCGACTCGATGCCGGATCAGCGGCTGCGCGGCGTGGTCAACAAGGTCGGCATCTTGCCGGACGGCAGTTCGCGCTGGAGCAATCCAAACCTAAAAGTGTACGCGACGGAAATTCTCGTTACCGACACGCTGCCCGACGTGAAGCCCGGCGTCTCCGCGCGTGCCGAGGTCGTCATCACAAATCTGGAGAACGTGCTGACCGTGCCGATTCAGGCTGTGTCCACGCGCAAGGGGCAGCAGGTCATCTTCCTCGCCAACGCGCCGGAGCAGTCGGTGAAAGTGGACGTGGGGATGTATAACACCAAGTTCATCGAGATCGTCTCGGGCTTGAAGGAGGGCGACAGTGTGCTGCTCGCGCCGCCATTCAACACGGATGAAAAAGACCTCGGCGGCTCGGTGCTCGCGGACGGCGAGGAGGTGCCGACCGCCGCGTCCAACCAGGTCGCGCGTCCGGCGCGCATGAAGGAGCCGGCGGCCGACGGATTGTCCGAGCGCAATGGCAAAGGCAGCGGGCGACGCAGCGGTGCTCGCACGAATCTTCAGGAGATGATCAAGATTCTCGACAAGAACGTTAGCGGTCGCCCGCGCAGTGGTTCAGCGTCGGAACCGACGGTGAAGTGATGGACACACTTCCTCATGGTGCCTGGCGAAACCGGGGTGGTGGGATTTGTCGCGCTGCGACAGAAGCAGCCCCGCGCAGAGCGGGGCGGCACGAACCGGCCAGAGCGCATCCTTGTTCCATTCGCCGCGCCGCTCTGCGCGGCGCGACGGCTCGCAGCGCGAGCCGTTCCACCTCCTTCACTGACCATGCCTCCTGCTGATTCCATCATCCGCCTCGAAGGCTTGGAGAAACGCTACGTGCTCGGCGGCGAGGTCGAGGTGCGGGCACTGCGCGGCGTGGACTTGGACGTGCAGCGCGGTTCTTACGTCGCGATCATGGGGCCGTCCGGCTCTGGCAAATCCACGATGCTCAATCTCATCGGCTGCCTCGACCGGCCCACGGCGGGCCGCTACATTCTCGGTGGCACTGATGTGTCGCAGATGCCGGACGATGAACTCTCTGAGGCGCGCGGGGCCACCATCGGTTTCATCTTTCAGTCCTACAATTTAATCGCGCAACTCACCGTCATTGAGAACATCCAGGTGCCGCTCATTTACCAGGGCAAGGACGTGCGCGAGTATCACGATCATTGCGTGGAACTGGCGAAACTTGTCGGCCTCGGTGAGCGCCTCGATCACCGGCCCAATCAACTCTCCGGCGGCCAGCAGCAGCGCGTCGCCATCGCGCGTTCGCTCGTGAATGATCCGCTCCTGCTGCTCGCCGACGAACCGACGGGCAATCTCGATTCCCAAACCGGCCAGGAAGTGCTCGACCTCATGGACCGTCTGAACGCGGCGGGCAAAACCATCGTCCTCGTGACACACGGTGATGAAGTTGCACGCCGCGCCCAGCGCGTCATCCACATGCGCGACGGCTTGATCGAACGCGAGGTGGTTAATCGCCCACTCACACCGGCATGATCTTGTTCAGCTTCTCCTTCCTCAGCACCGTGCGCCTTGGCGTGAAAAGCCTGCTGCTCCACAAGCTGCGCTCCATGCTCACCATGCTTGGCATCATCTTCGGCGTGTGCTCGGTGATCGCGATGCTGGCGATTGGCGAGGGCGCGTCCTACGAGGCGCAGGAGGCGATTAAAAAACTCGGCAGCCAGAACATCATCATCCGCAGCGTGAAGCCGTCCGATGACGCGAAGCAAACCGGCTCGGGCCGCAACGTGGCGATTGATTACGGCCTCACCTATCAGGACGGCGCGCGCATCCAGGCCACCATTCCCGGCATCGTGCGCGTGCTGCCCATCCGCATCATTCGCGAGAACGTCCGTTTCGCGCAGAACAACATTGCCTGCCAGGTCATCGGCACCATGCCGTTCTACGGCGAAGTCGTGGGCGTGGACGTGGTGCGCGGTCGTTTCCTCACCGACATGGACGAGCGCAATCACGACAACATCTGCGTGCTCACCGTCGGTCTCGCGCAACGTCTGTTCCCCTATCAAGACCCGCTCGAACAGTCCGTGAAGGTGGACATGTTTTACTACCGCGTCGTCGGCCTCGTGCGCGAAAAAAACATGGCCGACCAGCGCACCCAATCCGGCCGCACCGAGGGCGAACCGCTCGACAACAACATTTACATTCCGCTCGCCACCGCGCGCGCGCGCTTCGGCGACATCATCCAGCGCCGCACGGCCAGCAGCTACGAAGTGGAGAAGGTCGAGTTGCATCAGCTCACTGTGCAGATGCGCGACCTCACCGCCGTCGAAAGCGCCGACCCGCAGATCAAGACGCTGCTCAGCCGCTTCCACCCGCGCTTGGATTACGAGACCATCGTCCCGCTGCAACTGCTTCGGCAGGCCGAGCAGACCAAGCGCATCTTCAACATTGTGCTCGGCTCCATCGCGGCCATCTCGCTGCTCGTCGGCGGCATCGGCATCATGAACATCATGCTCGCCACCGTGACCGAGCGGACGCGCGAGATCGGCGTGCGCCGCGCGCTCGGAGCCAAGCGCCGCCACATCACCATGCAGTT
>JANOAY010000633.1:0-1923 GCA_031411375.1 Pedosphaera sp.
GTTCACAGGCGAAACAGCATGATCCAAAACGGCTCTCAGACTCTGCGGACAAGGCTGTCCGCCGCACCCTTCAGCAAACGAGTCGTTGTGCCGAACAAAGTTATCCAGTAACTCTTTTTCACCGTGAAGCGGCTGCAACAAATCGTGGGCTTAATTCTTCTGGTGCTGTGGGTGCCCCTCACCTCGCATTGCACCTGGGAGAACATCTCCGATCTCGCCATGTTCAAATGCGCCGACGACACCGAGCAGCAATCCGAACAGAAATCCGATTGTGCCGATGACGGCTGCGCGCAACTGGAAACCGCCACCTATCGCTCTTCCGATGCCCAGCCCGATGTCGCGCCGCCCGCCTTCCTCGTCCTCTTTCAATTGCTCAACGTGACGGTGCCGACGAATGAGTCGTGCGTCGCTGTCGCCACGTCACCGCCGCAAATTCTCGCCGGCTGGCAGTTCTCGCTCCGCACGGCGCTCCCGCCGCGCGCGCCTTCGTTCGTTTCCTAAGCTCTCCTCGCTCTGAGGATTCCATCGTTCCCGGACGCTTTGCGCCCGTGATGTTTCCCAATTCCGTGTCTGGTTCCTGTCTGCTTATGAAACGAAAATTTTGCCTGTGCCTTTTGATGTTCGCAGGTGTGCTGACCAGTTCAGCCGCGCTGACGAACGCGCCGAACGTCGTGTCCATGGACGCGCTCGTGAGCGATGCGCTAGAGAAAAATCCTGAGCTGAAATTCTACGAGGCGGAAATCGCCGCCGCCCGCGCCAGCGCGAAAAGTGCCGGACGGCTGGCGTCGCCCGAACTCGACGCCACCCTCGGCCACAAGCGCGCCAAGGATCGCGACAATCGTTTCGTCGGCGAAGGCGCGGCGTGGAGCGTGGGCTTAAAACAGCCCTTCGAGTGGCCGGGACGCCTCGGCTTGCGCAAGGCCATCGCTAATCGCGAGGTCGCGCTCGCCGAACTCGGACTCGCGCGCTTCCGCTCCGCGCTCGCGAACCAAGTCCGCGCCACCGCCCACGATCTCGCCGTGGCGCAACAGCGCGCCGAAGCCAGCCGCACCGTCGCGGAACGCCTGCGGGAATTGCGCGAGACGCTCGTGGCCCGCGAGCCGTCGGGACTCACGCCGCTCCTGGAGACGCGCGTCATCGAAGCGTCCGAGGTGAAGGCCGAGCACACCGCTGCCGAGGCCGAGCACGATGTTGAGCACCTCGCCATTGAGTTGAATTATCTGCGCGGCCTGCCCCCCACCACGCCGTTGCGCGCCGAAGAAACGAAACTTCAATTCAGTCCCGCCGCCGGCCTGAACGATCTCTACGCCGCCGCCGCGACGAATAATTTTGAACTGCGCCTGCGCGTCGCCGAGTTCGAGCAGCAAGGATTCAGGATTGCACTCGCCAAGAACGAACGCTTCCCCGGCTTCAGCGTCGGCCCGGTGATCAGCGAGGAGCGCGCGGGCGACCGCGAGCGCATCATCGGCGTGGCGCTGTCCGTGCCACTGCCGCTCTGGCAGAACAACCGCGCGCAAGTCGAAGTCGCCGAGGCACGACGCGCGCAGGCCGAAGCCACACTGGAATCCGCGCGCCGCAAACTCGAACGCGACGTGACCGACCACGCTTACAAGTACGAGCACGCGCTCAAAATTCTCGCCAAGTGGCGGCCCGACGCGATCGGGCATTTCCGCGACGCGGCCGAACTGGCCGACCGTCACTACCGCCTCGGCGCGGTGCCGATCAGTACTTACGTCGAGTTGCAACGCCAGTATGTCGAGGCCGTCGAAGCGTTGCTCGACGCCCGACGTGAAGCGCTGACGGCGGCGCATCAGCTTGAAATGCTTTCCGGCCTGCCCATCGCCGTGACCAGCGCGAAGGAGGAACGGAAATGAGAACTTGTTATCGGTGGTCGTGGGATTTTTTTGGGTTGATGGATTTGCG
>JANOAY010000634.1:0-9687 GCA_031411375.1 Pedosphaera sp.
CTAACACCTCAGATCGGCTCGCCCACCGAGTTCACCAGCGCACGATACTTCTCGATCAGCTTCCGCGTCGTCGGCCCCGGCTTGCCCGTGCCGATGACGCGCCCGTCCACCTTGATCACGGGAATCAGTTCCGCACCGGTGCCGGTCAGGAAACATTCGTCCGCGTTGAACACGTCGTAGCGCGTCAGGTTCGGTTCGCTCACCTGCATCCCGTCTGCGCGCGCCAGGTCCATGACCGTGCCGCGTGTGATGCCGTAGAGCGCGCCCGCCGAGAGCGGCGGCGTGAGCAACTGGTTGCCTTTCACGAGGAAGATATTGTCCGCCGTGCATTCCGCGACGAAGCCTTCGGAGTTCAGCATGATGGCTTCTTCCACGCCCGCATTGTTCGCTTCGATCTTGGCGAGAATGTTGTTCAGGTAGTTGAGCGACTTGATCGCGGGGTTCAACGCGCTATGCAGATTCCGCGTCGTGGCCACCGTCACGATGGCCATGCCGTTCTCGTACATCTCCGGCGGGTACACTTGGATTTTGTCCGCGATGATGATGACCGAGCCGCGTTTGCACTTGTTCGGATTCAAGCCCAGCGTGCCCACGCCGCGCGTGACTACGAGGCGGATGTAGCCTTCGCGCAAATTGTTCTGGCGGCACGTCTCGACCGTCGCCGCCATCAGGTCCGCGTGGCTCATCGGCAGGTCGAGCAGGATGGCCTTGGCGGAATAGAACAGGCGGTCAATGTGCTCGCGCAGTTTGAAGACCCGCCCGTTGTAGGCGCGAATGCCCTCGAAGACGCCGTCGCCGTACAGCAGACCGTGATCGAACACGGACACTTTCGCGTCCTGCTCCTCGCAATACTTCCCATCAATAAACACTTTCATCCGGGCGCGGAAGCTAGGCAAAGGGTCGCGCAGGCGCAATCTGGATTTAATGAATCAGGGGTCATGGGCGCAATCGGACACCCGCACCGTCCGCCAACACGGAGGTGTTTTGGACGGTGGTGGCCAACGAAGCGCGGGGCGGTCGCAAGCGGAGTCCCGCTTCGCCTGCCACCGCAGTCCACAGGGGCTTCCGGTTCGCCCGCAGGCTTAGGGTGCAAGGGGTCTTGAATCCAGCCGTGCCGGAAGAGTCCTCGCACTTTCCGTGAAGCCATGTCCTCGGCGCGCGGCCCGGCTTCCGGCGTTCCGTCGTCCCGCAATGGCTCGGGAGCCGCTGCGCTTTCGATTCGGCGAAAGCGACGGAACGCGTTTTTAACCCGCCGCAACGTGAGATGGAGAGCAGTGTCCGCAAGTTCCTGCGCCCGCTGCTGGCGAACTTGGCTGCGGACTGGAAAGTCCGCGCTCCGTGCGTCAGGATACCCAGGTCGGCACCAGATCGCGGGCCTGAAAATCCGCCAGTTGCGGCGGCTTCTCCTCGACGACCGGATGGTCAGCGCCGACGCGCGCCGCGCCGAGTCCTTGGATACTCTCGACGTATTTGGCCGCGCCGCATTGCATGACTTGCGCCATGCGGACGAGGTCGCGGAACCAGTTGGGAAAGCGGTTGGTGAACTTGAGTTCGAGAATGACCTGGCCTGGGAAGCTCAACACCGGGTTCTTCATCGTCGTCTTGATGGACAGGCCGGGATTTTCCTCGCCATACACGTTGCGATCAATGGTCACGCGCACCTGATCGTCGGAACTGACGTAGGCTTCGCGCATGTAAAAGATGTGAACCTTGGGTTTGGCCTGAATGCTGGTCATCAGTTCGCAGAATCGCTGCAAGGCGATCATCTGCTTGGGTGCTTTCGAGAGCAGATGTTCCTCGCGGGGCATGTGGCCGGAGAGGAGGTAGGGGACAAATTCCTGACGGACGCCGCCGCGCTGCTTCATGATGCAGTTGTTCATGCGGCGCTTGATCTCGAAGAAGACGGGCGACTTGGCGTTGGTGTCGTAGTAGCGCAGGCGGAGTTTGAAGCGGTTCTTCTCGCCGTTGATGGTGCCCCAGTAGAGGTTCAACGTGTCCGAGTCGAGGTAGAGGCTGTGGACGGGATAGGAAAAATCCGCCTTGCCCACGCTGTACTCGTCGAAGTCTAGGTAACAGCGGACAAAGTCCCGCACCCTGAGCGCCATCTCCTGAGTAATGATGTACTTCAGTTCGAAGCGCGATTGCTGCATCCGGTCTCCAGCCATAATTCAAATCTCAATCGGCGCGATCAGTGCGGCGGTTGAGGCGCATAGAATTGTCACATTCGTTCCCGGCTGGCGAGGGGAGAGTTGAAAAACGCCACGGGGCGATGAGTACGAGATTCCCGGATGATGGTCGGATTTTACGCCAACGGAGCAGGAGTTACTCCACGCCGTGCGGGAGGGAGAGCACCACGTTGCTGCTGCCGCTGGTCAGGGCGGTGGTGATATATTCGCGGAACTGATAGGTCGTGGTGGCGTGAACGCTGGCATCGGAGAGGACCAGGAAGCCTTTGCCGAAGTCGCTGCTGTTCGGGCTGTGCATCTTGCCGCCTTCGAAATAAACATCAATCGAACTGCCGTTGGCCGGCGTGTAGCTGATGACGTTGCCGCCCGCGCCGCTGCCGATGGCGCGATCGCCGGCGAGAATGGTCTGCGGCTTGGATTCATCCGCCGACAGGCCGACGAAGTAACTGATGTGCCGGTCGCCATCGAGCGTGGCCCACGGATTCGCTCCGGTGCCGGGGGCCGCCGCCAAGACGGGCGTGATCGCCGCCATCCCATTCATCCCGGTGTTCAGCGAGGCGACCGAGGAACGATCCGTGTCAGTCGGGCAATAAAGAATCTTGGGCGTCACGAGTTCGTCGGACGCGGCGCGGAAATGATCCGTCCAGTCGGGCGAGCCGAGACTGCCGCCATCCGCGACGGACACGTTCCAAGGAAACGCTCCCTGGTCGTTGGCCCACAGGCGCAGGCCGACGCCAACCTGACGGAGGTGGTTGATGCACTCGGTGTCGCGGGCTTTCCGTTTGGCTCCGCCGAGCGCCGGCAAGAGCAGCGCGGCGAGGATGGCGATGATGGTGATGACCACGAGCAACTCGATCAGGGTGAACCCCCGCGCGCGTTGAGATGCCGTTGCTTTCATGGTTGTGGCGGTAAAATGCACAGGGCCGGCCGGGAATGTCAAATCCCCCTTCGGTGACAGTTTGGTCACTGCGCCATCGCAGGTCTCCGCACCGGGGCCAATCACGGCACGCGCACCAACCGCAAGCTCTCCAATTCAAACCACGCTTCGCCTCCGCTGGCGCGCAGTTCGCAGATCAATTCAACTTCCTGCTCTCGCGCGCCGGTGTTGAAGGACACTTGCGCGCGCGTCCACGGCTGATGGCCTTGCAGCAAAGCGGAGCGCGTCAGTCCGGGCGCGGTGACGCGCAGGCCCGCGCCGTGGTTGCGGCCAAATTTCAGCGGAGCCACCGCCGCCGTTTTCACCGCACCCTCGAAACGATACGCGCCCGGCGGCAGCAGCACTTTCGCGCGCCATGATGCGGACGTGACCGGCCCGGCCTGGATGGACAGCGCGCGTTTTCCCTCCACGGTGGCGCTGGCGGAGAGCGCGCCGCCCGCCGGCACGTCCACCGCCTGCCAGCGGCTCAACGTCGCCACGCCGTCCGCGAAACGCAGCAACTCCAGCGGCGGCACGGCCAGCAATTTTTCCAGTTCCTGCGCGCGCGCCGTGAGGCGGGTCTTGAGCGCGGCGGCCTCCCGGTCGAGCGCGGCGGCCTCGTCGCGGGGCAGGGCGGGGCGGAGCTGCGCGAGCGTTTCATCAATGCGCGCATGCATCTTCGCCACCTTGAAATGGTTGGTGAACAGCTGCGCGCAGCGGGCGCGATACGCGCGGCGGCCCTCGGGAATTTCCATGACGGCCTGCGCCACCAGCCCGTTCATCCGCACGTCCACGGGCGCGCGCGCGTTGCCGAGCAGCACGTCCATGCCGTGCGGGAAGAAGAGCAGGCGGCCCGAATCAACATCGTGATAGACGCGAAAATTATTCCGCGCCAGACAGTAGCCGTCGCGATGGCCGAGCAGGATTTCCGAGGCCATAAACGAAAGCACGCGGTCCAGGTCGAGCGCGCGTTGCAGGCGCGGCCAGCGCTGGCCGAGGTCGGGTTCAAGCGCGGCGTCGGTCAAGGCTTCGAGGTCGGCGCGGTCGTTCGGATTCGCGCCGAGGTCTTTGCGCAACGGCTCGTCCACATCGCGGCCCGCGCCGGTGTCGTAGAGATTTCCGGTCGGGTGACGGAAGTAGAGCGCGAGAAAATCCTCGGTGAAACCTTCCTTGAGCACATACAGCCCGAGCCGCTGGCCGTTGAACTCGACGAGGGCGTGGGTCACGCGCGCAGCCGGCACGCCGGCGGCACGGAAAAATTCTCCACCGATCAATTCATTCATGTAGCTCGGATCCTCGACCGAGTTGTTCAGGTGAATTTTCTTGTGCCCGTGAAAACGCTGCGCCGGATCAAACTTGTCGAGACTGATGGTGAACGCGGGCTTGCCGTCGAGACCGCGAAAGCTGCCGGTGGAACCCTTCAGATGCACGGCCACTTTCTCGAACGTGTTCGTGCCGTCGCGCAACACGGCGCTGACGTATTGACGGGGGCTGCTCCGAAGCGAGGCGACATTCTCGGGCGTGATGGTGAGCGTGAGCCGGCGCACGACGCGATTGGTGAACAGTGCCGCTCCGGGATCAGCAGGTGAAAAATTTTCCGCGCCGAAAACGGAGGCCGCAGCCAGGGCCACCAAGCCGAGCCACCAGAGGCATCGTCGCGAAGGATTCATTGGTGCCCAGCATACGCGCGCCGCTGCGAAGGAAAAGTTTCTTCCGGCCTGCCGGGGAACGCCTGCGTCTCGCCGGCCCGAAGATTCTTGCTTCTGGTTGGGAACACGCCAGCGAGAGGCTGGCGCTCCCAGGCGCGCTCAATCCGCCTGCTCGGTGCGGATCACGACCAGCGCGTTGGCCCCGGGACGCGGGCGGCCTTCGGACGGATTGTTCATCACGTTGCCATAGACCCAGATGGTGGCGGAGCCGCCGCCATCGAGGTTGATGGCTTCGGTGCAACCGATCTTCGCCATGTAGGCCGCGAGTTCGGGAAAGGTCATGCCGGCAGAAATCTTCTGCCGCCCGTCCACTTCCACGAGGAAGAAGTGCGTGCTGTTCCAGCCCATCGCCACGCGCGGGTGACGCGGTTGGAGTCCGCCGAAGGTCATCGTCTTGCCCGCGCGCACCAGCGCCGGACCGCCGCCAATGGCGACGGGCGAGCCTTTCACATCCGGCGTGGTGGCGGTGGTCAGGGTGATGGTGTCGCCCGCCTTCACGCCCGCAAAGCGTGCGGCCATGTCTGGGCCGACGGAGAGAATGATTGTTTTGGCGGTGGTCGGCGTGTCCCCGTTCTCTCGCACTTCTTGCACGGTGGCGGAGTACGTTTCCCCGGCGCGCAGCGGCAGCCAGTTGGCCGAGGTGCCGCGCGCGAGAACGATTTCTACGCCGCCGCTCGTGCGGGTCGAAGTTCCGTTCGCGCTGGTGAACAGCACGGCTTCGTCTTTCGCACGTTCCTCGTTCAAGCCGAACGGGATGACCAAGCCATCGGCCAGCTTCGCGACGAAACCGGACTGCACATTGGTGTGATGCGGACGCCCGCTCGCATCGATCCAAAAGCACGAGCGCGTGGAAGACGGGCCGCTGACCAGCTCGCCCTGCGAAATCTGCAAGCCTTCCGGGTCGCCGGGATATTTGTTCGCGCTCTTGTAGAAGTCGCCGTTCACCGCCGCCAGCGGGCGCGCGCCGGGTTTCTCCATCCACTTCACCTGCTCGGTGAGGAGCGCCATGCCGAGGCGGTTGCTCTGGCCGAGCGCGGTTTCGAGACGGAAATCTTTGCGCGAGCGCGCGATCTTTACGATGTGGACGGACCACGGCACCTCGGGCACTTCGTCGTGCATGTAGGTGATGCCGGGGCCGTTGTCGGGCGGGCGGTTGGTCTGGCCGGCGAAGAGCGGCGCGGCCAGGACGAGCAGCGCGAGCAGGCCGCCGCGCGCGCCGGATTGGAATCCACGGGTCATAAAATTCTGTGACATGTTCCCCTGCTTTCTCACTGGCCTGGTTTTGTTGCGTATCGTGACGAGTCCCCGGACGGATATGTTTCCGGGGCATCAAGCCCACACGTTGCGCGCAATCTGACGCGGGCGTCGAATCAAAATTCGCGGGCCAAGGGCAGGTTTTACAAAGTGGGGAATTAAGGATGGATTAAGCCCGGCCCGCCCCACACCACGAACGGACAGAATGAAGACAGGACTGGGACAGACACGGATTTCACAAATTATCACGGATTGAATCCGTGCGAATCTGTAAAATCTGCGTCACTCGCATTAGCGTTTGCCCGCTGTGCCGGAAAATCTGTTGGCGTCCGCGCGTGCCGCCTTCTAACTTCCGCGCCGATGTTGCTGGTCATCGATAACTACGATTCCTTCACCTACAACCTCGTCCAGTATCTCGGCGAGATGGGCGTGGACATGCAGGTGCATCGCAACGATCAACTCAGCCTCGCGCAGATCGAGCAGCTCAAACCCGAGCGTATTCTCATTTCGCCCGGCCCGTGCTCGCCGCGCGAATCGGGGCTGTCCAACGAAGTCATCAAACAGTTTGCCGGACGCGTGCCCACACTCGGCGTCTGCCTCGGCCACCAGTGCATCGGCCACACGTTCGGCGCGGAGGTCGTGGTGAATTACCGCATGATGCACGGCAAGACCTCGCCCATCCGGCACAACGGTCGCGAACTTTTTCAAGACATGCCGAATCCCTTTGCCGCCACGCGCTACCACTCGCTCGTCATCAAGCGCGACACGCTGCCGGACTGCCTCGAAGTCACCGCCGACACCGACGAGGGTGAAATCATGGGCGTGCGCCACAAGACGCTGCCGATCTGGGGCGTGCAATTTCATCCCGAGAGCATTCTCACGGAGGAAGGGCGGACCATTCTGAAGAATTTTCTGAAGCTAGGGTGAAGTTCTTTGGCACAGCGCCTCGGCGGTGAGTGTCACTCAAGTTTCGTCATGCCTCCAAAGCGGAGCTAAAGCGCCGTACTCCAAACGTTCCGCGCGGCCAGCGGCGTTGGATGCTGCGCGCAAGCGTTTGGAGTGCGGTCACTTTAGCGCCGCTTTTTCCCAGCCTCGAATATCTTTCGGGATTTTCCCGTCAAGCCAGCGTTCGCAAGCCCGATAAACAATCCATGTCAACTCATTGGCTGAACCGACTCGTGACGCTGGCGCTGGTTTTTCTCACCGGCGCAGTCGGGTCATTCGGCGCGGCGAAGTTGCCCGACGGACGCGCTCTCTACCGCAAGGAATGCGCCAGTTGCCACGGCAGGACCGGCGAGGGCGTGAAAGACAAATACGCCGACGGCCTGCACGGCGACTGGTCGCTGGAAAAACTCACGCGCTACATCGAGCGCAACATGCCGGAGGATGATCCCGACAAGATCAACGGCCCCGAAGTCGAGGCCGTGACGCGCTACATCTACGACAGCTTCTACTCCCGCGAAGCGCGGGCGAAGAAAAATCCCGCCCGCATCGAACTCGTTCACCTGACCAATCTCCAGTACGCCAACGCCGTCGCCGACCTGCTGCGGTCGTTCACCGGCGGCGAGAGCGCGTTCGGCACCGAGCGCGGCCTGCGCGCCGGCTACCAGCCGCGCGGCCCGGCGCGCGGCAATCGCAAGAACATCGAGCGCGTGGATCGCGAGGTGAATTTTGATTTCGCGCAAGGCTCGCCCTTCGACACTCAGAGCACCAACGGACCGTCGAAGACGAACGAGTTCTCCATGTCCTGGCGCGGCTCCGTCTTCGCCGACGAGACGGGTGATTACGAGTTCATCGTGCAGACGCCGAACGGCGTGCGCCTGTGGGTGAACAACGACGACGAGCCGGTGATTGATGCCAGCGTGGCATCGGGTGATGTGAGCGAACACAAGGCGCGCTTGCGGCTCATCGGCGGGCGCGCGTATCCGCTGCGGCTCGAATGCTCAAAAGCGCCGCGCGACAAGAAAGCCTCGGTGGCGCTGCTCTGGAAACAGCCGCACGGCTCGGAGGAAATCATCGAGGCGCGCAGCCTCTCCACCGCGCGGGTCGCGCCCACGTATGTCATCAGCACGCCGTTCCCGCCGGATGACAGCAGCGTGGGCTACGCACGCGGCACCGCCGTGTCGAAGGCGTGGGACGAGGCCACGACCTTCGCGGCCATCGAGACGGCGAACCATCTGATCAAGAACTTGGATCGCTACGCCGGCACGAAGACCACGGCGACGAACCGCGCGGCGAAGGTGCAATCGTTCTGCGAGCAATTCGCCGCAGCCGCGTTCCGCCGTCCGCTCACGGCGGAGCAGAAAAAACTCATCGTAACCGAACAGTTCAAGACCGCTCCGCAGTTGGAAGACGCGGTGAAGCGCGTCGTGCTGCTCACGCTCAAATCGCCGCAGTTCCTCTACCTCGGACTCGATGCTGCGAAGCCGGATGATTTCTCGGTCGCGTCGCGCCTCTCCTTCGCGCTTTGGGATTCCGTGCCCGACGCCGCGCTGACCAAAGCCGCCGCGCAGGGCGCACTCCGCGCCCCAGAACAAGTCGCCGCGCACTCGCGCCGGATGCTCGCGGACCCGCGCGCCCGTGCGAAGATGCGCGTCTTCCTCCACCAATGGTTGCAGGTGAATCACTCCGAAGATTTTTCCAAGGACGCGAAGATGTATCCCGAGTTCACGCCCGACCTCGTTTCCGATCTCCGCACGTCGCTGAACCTCTTCATTGATGGCGTGGTCTGGAGCGAGCGCTCTGATTACCGCGAGTTGCTCCTCGCTGACTACCTGCCCTTGAACAACCGGCTCGCGCAATTTTACGGCGTGGCGACCAATGCCGCCGATGAGTTCGTGAAAGTGAAGTTCGATCCTGAACAACGCTCCGGCGTGGTCACGCATCCGTTCCTGCTCTCGGCCTTCGCGTATCAGAAAAATTCCTCGCCCATTCATCGTGGCGTGTTCCTGACCCGCAACATCGTCGGCCGCGCGCTCAAGGCTCCGCCCGTGGCCGTGGCTTTCAACGAGGCGGATTTCCCGGCGAACCTTTCCATGCGCGAAAAGATCGTCGAGCTGACGCGCCCGCAGGCGTGCCAGGGCTGTCACTCCGTCATCAACCCGCTCGGCTTCAGCCTGGAGCACTACGACGCCGTGGGGAAATTCCGCACCCGTGAAAACGGCAAGCCCGTGAACGCCGCCAGCGAATACATCACCGACGACGGCACGGCGGTGAAGCTCACCGGCGCGCGCGACGTGGCCGAGTTCGCCGTGCAGAGCGAGCACGCCCACAGCGCATTCGTCGAGCAGTTGTTCCACTGCGCCGTGAAGCAGCCCATGCTCGCCTACGGCGCGGATGTGCCGGAGCGGTTGCGCGAGTCTTTCGAGAAGTCGGGCTTCAACGTGCAGCACCTGCTGATCAACATCGCCACCGTCTCCGCGCTGCATGGAGTGGAGAAGCAGCGAGTAGCCGTTCATTGACCCCCGGAAATGGTTTGAATAGATTGGGGCTGGAAAAGATTGGAACGTGAAGGGTGGAAAACTTGCTGCGCAGGCCGACCTGCGCGGCCTGCTGGCGCCGGAGAAGCTCGAGCCGCCGGAGGCTTCCCTGCGGGCCGTCGAGGCCTTGGTGGATCAGGCGC
>JANOAY010000635.1:0-2343 GCA_031411375.1 Pedosphaera sp.
ACTCGTTCACGGGCAGACCTTGAACGATCTCGAGCTTGGTGCCGTTGCTGCGCACGGGGAAGGAAGTGATGATGTCCTTCTCGACATCGTAGCTCCATCGGAGTGAACACACACGCTGTGCCAGTCGCCGGCCGCCGTGGGCGTGACGATGGAGCGCACGGAATCAACAACGGCATTCGCCGCGCTGGCCGCGCTGCTCGCGCCGCGGGCCTTGATGATGGCCGCGCCACGCTGCTGCACCGTGGCGATGAAGTCGCCCTGAAGCCAGGCGGTGTCGGTGATGACTTCGGTGGCGGGACGCCCATTGATCTTGGCGTTGTAGAAATCAGGATACTGCGTGGCGGAGTGGTTGCCCCAGACGGCGACGTTGGTGACGGCGGTGGTGTCCACGCCGGCTTTCTTCGCGAGCTGCGACTTGGCGCGGTTCTCGTCGAGGCGGGTCATGGCGTGCCAGCGGGACGCGTCGAATTTGCTGCCGCCGACCTTCTGCGCGCTGTTCATGGCGATCCAGCAGTTGGTGTTGCAGGGATTGCCGACGACGAGGACGCGGAAATCCGCCGCCGCGTTGTTCTGAATGGCCTGGCCTTGACCGACGAAAATTTTCCCGTTGATGCCGAGGAGATCCTTGCGCTCCATCCCCTGCTTGCGCGGCACGCTGCCGACGAGCAAAGCCCAGTTCACGTTGCGAAAACCTTCATCAAGGTTCGCGGTCGGCACGATGCCCTTGAGCAACGGGAAGGCGCAGTCGTCGAGTTCCATCGCCACGCCCGCGAGCGCGGGGAGCGCAGGTTCAACTTCCACCAAGTGAAGAATGACCGGCTGGTCCGGGCCGAACATGGAGCCGGAAGCGATGCGGAAAAGAAGGGAGTAACCAATTTGACCGGCTGCGCCGGTGACGGCCACGCGAATGGGTTGTTTCATAAAGAGCGGCGATTATGGGAAGGCGAAAAAAAGTGGCAACCGGGAATTCGCGCGCCGGGACAGTCAAAGTGCATTTTACTCAGATGGGCCTCGCCTCGCACCAGGCTGTCGCTGTCTTTTTGCGCGGGCCCAGCGCGGCTCTCCAGAGCCACAGCGGCCACGCGCTGCGACGCCCCCGGTTGTCAAACGCCGCGCCGTTCCCTAGCCTGCGCGCGCTTTGAAAAATGTCTGGCCAGGTTTTGCCGTGAAAGTCGCCGCGTGGATCGGGGCGGCGCTGGTCGTGCATTTTTGCACCGTGATTTTTCTCGGCGGTCCGCTCCCGTACGTCGTGCCGGGCATTCTCGGTCTCGGCGCGCTGCACATCGGCCTTCTGGAGCGCACGGCGCTGCCGGTGAGCGACGGCCTGATGCTCAAGCGCGGCCTGGCTTTGCTGATGGTCACGTTCGCGGTGTGGCTCGGCACCAATCCCGGCGCGGAGGAGAAAATTTCCTGGATCAGTTATTCCGATGAAGCGGTCGAAGCCGGTCGTCTGGGCGGGCGGCCCGTGATGATTGATTTCACCTCCCGCAATTGCGCGCCGTGTTTGGAGATGGAGCGGAAGGTCTTCTCGCACCGTCGCGTCGGTGATGCCGCCACGCCGTTCCTCGCCCTGCGCGCGGACCTGACGGTGGACAACGCGTTCAATCAAAAGCTCGCGGAGAAGTTTGGCATCGGCGCGTTTCCAACCGTGGTCTTCATCGGCACGAACGGAGCGGAGCGCGTGAACCTGCGGCTCGTCGGCTACGAGGACGCGCTGCGTTTCGCGCAGCGCGTGGAGTCGGCGCGGTAACGTGCGGCCAGTTGGCAACTGGCAGCCCGCTGGCTTCCTTGAATTTGAACAATCCCATTTGCATCTTGTCCGCATTCAAAACGCATGAAGCCGTCTTGGAAAAAAATCGTTTCGCTCGCCGCCTCCTTGTTCGCGGCGGCGGGCAGTCTCCGCGCCGCGCCAGCTGTTACCGCGCCTGCCGCTGACATCCGCCGCGATGCCACCGTCGAGGCCGTGCAGCGCGCCATGCCGGCGGTCGTCAACATCCGCACGGAAACAATTGTCGAGCGGCACGATCCCTTCGAGCAGTTGTTCCAAGGCTTCTGGGGGCCATCGAACCGCCGACCGCGCGCCGAGACGACGTTCAGCCTCGGCTCCGGCGTGATCATTGACGAGGACGGCTGGGTGCTGACGAACTTCCACGTCGTGAGCCGCGCCACGAAAGTTTTCGTGCGCCTCGCCGACGGCAAGGAATACGAGGCCGAGCGCATCGTCGGCACGTCGTTCACCGATGTGGCGCTGTTGAAGATTCTCAATCCCAAGGGCGAAAAGTTTTCCACGATCAAGTTCGCGCCGGATGACGATCTGCTGCTCGGCGAAACCGTCATCGCGCT
>JANOAY010000636.1:0-3405 GCA_031411375.1 Pedosphaera sp.
CTACGCCGTAACGCCGGCTTTCCAGCCGGCAAGTGGCGAGACGTTCCAGTCTCGTGTTCATCCAACCGACCCACCGTTTCACCCCGCCAACGCGGCCTGCAACGAGCGCAACTCCTCCGCCACTTGCGCCGGGTCATCAAGGGTCTGCGCAATCTCGTCGCGCAGGAGTTGTCGATAGCGTTTCCGCAGGCGATGCACGGCCACGCGCACCGCGCCTTCGTCCATCGCCAGCGCGCGCGCCGCGTCAGCGTAGGGAATCGCCGACTCGCCGACCATCAGGTAGCCTCTGGCCTGCGCGAACATTTTGTCCTTTCCGTCCCTCTCGCACTCTTCGCGCAACCGCCCGATGACGCGCTCCAACAAGGCCAGCGCCCACTCGCGGTCGAAGGTCTTGTCCGGGCTGGACGGATCGGGCGGGTCGAGATGGAAGCGCGCGTCCGCAGTCTGCCAGTCGAGCGAGAGATGCGTGACGCTGCCACCACGCTTCTGGCGCTGCGACTTGTCCCATTCGTTGGCGAGAAAATGTTTCAACGAGGCGAGCAGAAAGGCACGGAACTTCCCGCGCTCGGCGCTCAGTCCTTCGAGATAATTCTTCTCCAGAAATTTCTCGAAGAACGCCTGCACCAAATCCTCCGCGTCCTCCTTCGTCTTGCCGCGCCGCCGCACGTAGGCGTAGAGCGGATACCAGTAGGTCTGGCACAGCTCGCCCAGTGCGCGGTCGGATTGCGGCGAGGACTTGCGCCCCGCGTGCAGCACCACCGTCCAACGCGTGGTGACAAAAATGTCTCCGCACGGCGGGCCGTCCGTCGTGGCGTTCGGTGGCAAGGTCATGGCTGAAACATTCCGTTTCTTATCGGGCATCAGAAGCATTTTCGGCGGGGCGTTACTGGGAATTGTTGCCCTCCTGTATCATAGGTGGCGACGTAAGGAGTCTCTGATCAATCTGGCGACAAATAGTGAGACTCGTCACCTCGTCTGCTACCAGCGCGCTCCCTTGACCTAGGCAAAATGTTCTTAACCACAGATGGACACCGATAAACACGGATGTGGACGGATGTCTTTTTATCTGTGTCCATCTGTGTTTATCCGTGGCTACCCCCCTGTCCCTCACTTCACGCGAATGACGTACACCGCCGTCACATACGGCGGGAACGGCTGCGCCCCCGGGCTGAAATCCGTGGTCACAAACGTCTGAGGTGTGCCGACTCCGGCGTTGTCCGCCTGCGCGGTGGCAAAGGAATCAATGCCGCCCAATGCACCGCTGTTCAGTCCGCCACGGATAAACCGCTGCGCCCCCGTGTTGATGTCCGGCATGAACTGCCCGTCCAATGGCGACTCCGGATCGTTGAGCAACTGCCCGTTGCACTCCACGAAGTTCTCCCCGAGCGCGGGCACGCCGGGAATGTCCTTGAACCACGGCAGCACCACGCCAATCGGCACCAGCGCATTCACGGCGTTCAGTTGATTCCGCATCTCGCCCGATCCAGCGGCGAGTCATCGGCGGGCAGGTCAGGATTGAAAGACATAGAAGTCAGAAGACAAAAGTCAGAGGACAGAAATCAGAGTTCAGAGTTCAGCAGTCAGCGATCAGAGTTCGGAAATTAGCGGTCAGGAATCAGAGGCCAGAAGGGAGGGACGGTCGTTCTGCCCTCTGCCCTCTGACTTCTGACCTCTATCCCGACCTTCCCTCACGCCGCCCGCTTCCGGGTAATATCGCTCCACGCGCTGAAGACCGTCGTTCCTCCCATCGCGCGCACGCGGAAGAAGTATTCCGTGCCCGGCGTCAGCAGCGCGCAGGTCGTGCGCGATTTCTTGTCGGCATACACGCGGATCCACGGGCCGGTCAGGATCGTGGCGCATTCCACCTCGTACCAGCCCCGGCGCGGCACCAGTTCCCACTGGAGGAAGATCGTTCCCTCCATGTCCCCGGTGTATGATTGCAAGTTCACCGGCGCCGGCAGCACGCCCGGTGACGTCGGTGGATTCGCCACATCCAGACCCACCGCCTGGAGCAAGGCCTTGCTGTGCTTGTACACCGTGCCCGCGTGCTGCGCGAACCCGTCCACCGCCACGCGGATTTCCGCGAACTTGTCCGCGCGCTCCGTGCGCACTTCGACCAGGTCATCAATCGCCAGCGCCTCCGCATCCAGCACATCCTGGCCTTCGCCTTTCAGCGCGGCCAGTTGCGCCAAGGTCACCGGACTGGGGACCAGCTCGGTCTTGCCGGTGGCCTTCGAGATGATGTTTCCAACCATCAGGAGCACGTCGGCCTCATCCATCCGACTTACGCCTGTTTTTACTTTGGGCATTTTGGCCCCTTTCTCTTTTGGTGCTGGCAGCAACTGGTCCCAGGTACCCGTGTTCCACGAGCCTTGCCCCCAGGTCCGAACCATCATGTCGCCATACGGGAGTGGCTTCGCAGGGCCGGGGCCAAGTGAAACAATGTCCACCGGGTGACGAATGGAAAACCGCACTTTCACCGCTCACGCTAAAGACGAAACGCCGAAAAAACCTGTGTCCGCCTTGTTCTTGGAACGCTGCCTTGGAAGGGAACAGACACGGTGAAGAGCAAATTTCATTTGCTCATCAGCAAAGGGAAAATGCTCACCAGTTCGCGCCTCATGCCGTCGAGCAAACCGGATTTGCTGTTTAGTCGAGGCTCCCGCTGATCACCAAACGTCCCGCGCTGTTCAACCACCGGCTTTTCATGGTGAGTCCGCGTGAGGTGCTCGCGATCAAACGCGAGATGCCGATCAGCCAACGACGCTGGCTCGACACCAAATGGAAAATGGTTAAGGCCCATCGCATCTGCTCGACGCCTTTTTG
The DNA here is from genome assembly GCA_031411375.1 of Pedosphaera sp. GTDB lineage: Bacteria > Verrucomicrobiota > Verrucomicrobiia > Limisphaerales > SIBH01 > JANNGC01. The sequence continues at coordinate 2,827 of JANOAY010000636.1, forward strand.
AGAAAAGATGTCGAACCAACGCCCGCCGCACTTCCGTAGCAGACGAGGTGACAAGTCTCTAACATTCTTGCCGTTTTGATCAGAGACTCGTCACCTCGTCTGCTACGGATGAGGGGGGTGGGGCCATGAACCGGGGGTGTTGCTCCCCTATGGTCGCTCGCCCCCCGGCTGCTTTCCGAGACGCCTCCGGCGTAAAGCCCGGTTGGTGGCCGTTAGCACGGCCCACTTCCACTATTTGTTTTCTTTAGTTTTGGTATCCGTGGTGGTCGTGGTGACGGGGCTGCGGATAGTGGTTTCCTCCGAGCTGGTGGTGGTGGTGTGAGAGGTCTTGTCCGAGGCGCAGCCGCAGAAGGACGCGAGAGCGATGACGGCGAGGCAGGAGACGATCAGTTTTTGCATAAGTATGTTTTGGTTTGGACGATTACTTGACCGCCAAAAACTAGGCTGGCCGCCCGGCCAAGACTATGGGGTGTAACCCTGATCAAGCCTCTCGCCGTTGGCCTGCATCACGAGCGTTCTGCTCTCACGAACTTTAACAACCAGCTTAAAATGGAACTCAAAAAAATTGCTCTTCAGATC
>JANOAY010000637.1:0-5393 GCA_031411375.1 Pedosphaera sp.
CTTCGATCAACGGCACGGGCATGCGCTCGGTGAACTCCTTCAAAATCTCCGCAGGCAGCGGCGCTCCGCCGCTGATGCAGAGGCGCAGCGGGAAATCCGGCGGCGCTTCGCCGTGCGCGAGCGCGCGGAAGAACTGCGGCACCGCCGGGAGAATCGTCGCGCGCCGCTGGAGGATTTCCGCGATGACGTTCTTGGGCGGATGCACGGACTTGTTCAGCAGCATGGAGCCGCCGACGAGCAGCGGGAGCAACATGCCCACGGTCATCATGAAGCTGTGGAACATCGGCAACAGCACCACGAAGCGGTCGTGGTCCACGGCGGCGAGCTTGTCGCGGCAGCTCTCGACGTTCGCGAGGAGGTTGCCGTGCGAGAGCATGGCGCCCTTGGGATGGCCGGTGGTGCCGGAGGTGTACACGAGCACGGCGAGATCGGAAGCGGTGCGGTGTTCGCCGGGAAAGGACGGCAAGGACGAAGGGGACGTAAATTCTTCCGCGCGGAGTTGCCGCAACTCCGGCAGCAGCACGGCGAGTTTCTCCGCGCCTTCACGCAGGCTCTCATCGTGGATCACGACGCGCACGGCGGCGTCGCGCAGGATGAAGGCGATCTCGTCCGGCTTCAGGAAATTGTTCACCGGCACGACCACGCCGCCCGCGAGGATGATGCCGAACCACGCCGGGATGAACTCGGGACAGTTCTTCATCCACAAGGCCACACGGTCGCCGGGCTGAATCTTCTCCTGTTCCACCAGCGTCGCCGCCACGCCCGCGCTGCGGCGCAGCAGCGTGTCGTAAGAAATTTCCTCCGCGCCCCAAAAGACGGCGGTCTTGTCCCCATGCCGCGCGGCGGATTCGAGAAAGGCGCGGGCGAGATTTGTTGGCATGGCGGCGATTGAACTGCGGCGCGCGGAGAAGCGTCAAGCGCGCGGGGGAGGAAATACCTCTTGAACTGACCGGGCGCAGTCGAAACGCTCGCGCGCCAAAATGAACCGCACCATTCAACTGCCCGCTTGGTCAGGCCGCGCTTTCTGTTCTGCGGAGAAGTTGGGCGCGAGGCTCCCGGTTGAAATGCTTCGGTGCCGGCCCGTCATGGAATGAAAAGATCGCTCATTAAACAAATTACCGGCCTTGGTTTCACCGCGTTGAACGCGACCTTGCGGCGCTTCGGCTTTCGCGTGGACCGTTTCGACCAGGTGGGTTTCTTCTAGCCACTGCTTTACAAGCGCCTGCGCCGCTCACCAGATTTTTTCTTCTTCCAAATCGGCGCGAACGACGGTGTGTTTGCCGATCCAATTCGTAATTTTGTCACGCGTAACCACGCCGCCGGACTGGTGGTGGAGCCGATGAAAGATTTCTTTGCGAAGCTGGTGGTGAACTACCGCGACTTCCCCAAGGTGAAGCCCGTGAACACCGCGCTGCATTCGACATTGCGCTCCATTCAGTTGCATCGCGTGGACCCGGCCAAGGCGGGCGCGGCGCAGGAGTGGGCGCAAGGCATCGCCTCGATCCGCGAGGAGCATCATCGCATCAACGCCGTGCCGGACGAGGTCATGATGACCGAGACCGTGCCCGCCATCACGCTCACCGAACTGCTGGATCAGCATTCTGTGGCGCAACTTGATCTCTTGCAGGTGGACACCGAGGGCTACGATTTCGAGATCCTCCAGATGATTGATTTCCAGCGCATCAAGCCGGCCATCATTCACTTCGAGCACGGACTGCCGGCGGGCACGATGAGCATTGAACAGTTTCAACGCTGCACCGGTCGCTTGATGGAACACGGTTACTACATCATCACCGAGCCATACGATGCCATCGCCTACCAACCCGGAATGCTCTGACGCCGCCGCCCCGCGCGGACGGCTGCGGGCGTGGCTGCTGGCGAACCGTTCTTCCGCGCGGCTGGCCTTCCTGCTGCGCCTGATCACGATGGGCGTCGGCTCCGTGATGGGTTTCATCTGGACGCCGCTGCTGGTGCGTTCGATGGGCGACGCGATGTACGGAACTTTCGTCAGCTTCCAAGGTGCGTTGCGGCTGGCCGGGCTGGGCGACTTTGGACTTTCGGGCGCGGTGGCGGTGCGGACCGGGCAGATGATCGGGCGCGGTGAAACAGACCAGTTGCGACCCTTTCTCGCCTCGGCGCGCACCGCGTTATTGATCATGGCCGTGCTGCTCGGCGTCGTCATGTGCGTGCTCTCACCGTGGCTGCCGCGCTGGCTGGATTTTCAGGACACGCCGGGCGCGGGCGCGCTGCCGCTGCTCTTCATCATCGGCGGCGTGACCATGACGGTGGGCATGATCTGCGGCTACTTCAACGGACTCAATCTCGCGAACGCCACGGTGACGTGGCCGATCCTGCCGGTGCTGGTGATGACGCAGGCCACGTTGCTCGGCCAATGGCTGCTGGCCCGCGCGGGCGCGCCGCTCTGGATGCAAAGCCTGCCGGCCCTGCTCGGGCTGGTCGCGCAATCGCTCGCGCTCTGGTGGATGCTCAAGGTCGCGCATCCGTGGCTCGGGCGGATTCTCCCGCTGCGCGCCGAGACGGCGGTCTGGCGCAACCTCCTCGCGACGAGCGGCTGGGTCTATCTCTACGCGCTCGGCCACGCGGTGTTCAGCGCCACGGACCGGCTGCTGATCAACTCCGGCTTCGGACCCGAGGCGGTGCCGCCCTTCCAGTTCAATTTCAAGCTCTGCGAACTCGCCATCTCCGTTGTCGGCTCGGCCAGCTTTGTCGGGCAGGCGAAGATCAACATGTGGATTGCCAATCCCGCGCCTGAATTTCAGGAACGCTCCCGGCAGGCCGTGCAACGGCTGCTGCTCTTTCAATCGCTGCTCGGGACGTGCGCCGCGCTCGGCTATCTGGCGGTCAACAACTGGTTCATCAAAGTCTGGGTCGGCGAGGCGTATCAGATGCCCTCCTCGCTCCAATGGGCCTTCGCGCTCACCCTCGCCATCACCTGCGCCGGCGACGCGGGCCTGCAAATCGCCGGCCTCTGTGGCCCGCGCGGACTCCGCACCGCCGGCACCGCCATCGGCCTCGGCGCGCTCGCGAATCTCGGACTCTCCTTCGTGTCCATGAAGCTCGGTTCCATCAACGGCATCGCCTGGGCCACCGTCGCGGCGCAGAGCGGCGTGTGTCTTTACCTCGCGCGCTTCACCTCGCGGCACCTCGGTCTGCCGGTGCGAATCTTCATGCTCCGCGCGTGGCTGCTGCCGGTGGCGAGCGTGGGCCTGCTCGCCGCGCTGCACGCGCAAGTCGGTTCGCAGGACGCGCGCAGCGTCACCTTTCTGCTCGCGGCGGCGGTCATGCTGGTGCTCCTGCACTGCCGTCTCGCCGGGGCGGGCCGCGCTTTTTTCATTCACGAATGGAACCAGCTTCGGCAGATTGCGGGCCGGAAGAACAACGAAACCAACTGAACCGAAGCCATCGCGCCACGCGTCATGCCCATCATCCCGCTCCACTACTTCGGCTATTATCCTTACAACCACCCGACGCACAGCGAGCGCAACGTCGAGCTGCCGCTCGCCTTCTGGTTCCTGGAAAAATTTGCCGCCGAACTTTCCACCGTCGTCGAGGTCGGCGAGGTCACGCCGTTTTACGCGAAGCCGCGCCACACCGTTTATGATCCCGTGGCCGAACTGCCCGGCACCCTCGCAGCGGACGCGCAGGATTTGGATTACACCGGGAAAAATCTTCTCTCCATCAGCACCATCGAGCACATCGGCACCGCCGACTACGGGCAGACGCCCGACCCGGAACGGCTCCCACGCGTGCTGCGGAAGATGCTCGCCAGCCGGAATTACCTGATCACGTTCGCGCTCGGCTACAACCGCCAGTTGGAAGAACTCGTGCAAGGCGAACGCTACTTCGTCCTCGAACGACTCGCGCCCACGCGCTGGCGGCAGTCGCCAAAACGCGAGCTAGGCGGCTACCAATACTCCTCGCCGCACTACGCCGGGAACGGTCTGTGCGTGCTGACGAATCTGGAGGACTTGCACTTCGAGTTCACGCGCCGTCCGGTCTGGTCCGTGGCCGCGCGCTGGCCCGTGCCGCAGTGGTCGTGGCGGCATTTCCTCCGCGACACGCGGCAGGAAATCCGCGACGAGCGCGCCAGCCGGAAGGGCGCATGAGAATCGGCATTGACGCCTTCTTCACCCACATCCCCTTCAGCGGCGTGGGCCAGGTCACGGCGCAATTTCTGGACTCGTTGCAGAATTTTTCGCTGGCCGGTTTCACCCGCCGTCGCGGTCTCAACCTCGTGGACGAGCCGTGCGAATTTTTCCTCTACATGGCCGCGCCGCCGGAACAGGAATGGCCGAAGAATTTTCACCCGCGCGTGCTGCCGCTGCCCCGGAACCGGGGCGTGCTCGGGAAAAAATGGTGGGAGATGCGGACCGTTCCCGCCGCCGTCCGCCGCGACCGCTGCGACGCCTTCATCAGCCTCTACCAGACCGCGACCGTTCTGCCGCGCGCCTTCCCGCACGTCATGGTCGTGCATGATGTCATCTACGCAATTTTCCCCGACTGCCGGCGGCGCCTGGCCGCGCGGCTCTCGCTGCCGCTGTCGTTGCGCGGCATCCGGCGCGCGTCGCATTGCGTGGCCGTGTCGCACTACACGAAGGCGGACATGATTCGCCACCTCGGGCTGGCCGGGGAAAAAATTTCCGTGGCGCACATCGGCGCGCACCCCGGCTTCACCGCGCTCGCGACCGAAGAAAAGATTTCCACCGTGCTGCGAAAGCACGGACTCGAACGCGGCTACATCTACCACGGCGGCGGCAACCACTGGCGCAAGAACATCGAGGGCGTGCTGCGGGCCTACGCGCAACTCGCGGCGGACCAGTCGCGTCCGCTGCCGCCGCTCGTCCTCTCCGGCCACTACCCGCCCGCCACGACCGGCGTGGTGGATGTCGCGGCCCTGGCGCAGACGCTCGGCATCGCCGCGCGAATCAAAGTCCTCGGCATGGTGCCGCAGGCCGACCTGCCGGCGCTGTATCGTGGTGCGTCCATGTTTCTCTACCCGTCCATCTACGAAGGCTTCGGTCTGCCCGTGCTGGAAGCCATGCACCAAGGCACGCCCGTCATCACCGCCAATGTCACCTCGCTGCCCGAAGTGGGCGGGGATGCGGTGCTCTATTGTGATCCAAAGAAAACGGAGGAGCTGGCGGCGGCCATGCGGCGGCTGTTGCACGACGAAGCATTGCGCCGTTCCCTGAGTGAACGCGGACTTCAGCGCGCCACAATTTTTTCCAACCAGACGTTTGCAGATGAACTGATGGAACGCGCGGTGAGGCTGGCGAGGCCGGAAACCGGACGGTGAAGGGACGCCCAGTTTAACCTGCGCCCAGCTTCTTCATCCACCGGCGTGCGACCCGCGGTACGCCGGAGTAAAGCCA
>JANOAY010000638.1:0-3089 GCA_031411375.1 Pedosphaera sp.
CCCCGGCAAATCCTGTGACTCGCTGCCGAGTCCATACGTCACCCACGAACCCATGCTCGGCCGGCCGAACTGCCCGGAGCCGGTGTTCATGAAGAGCTTGGCCGGCGCGTGATTGAACAGCGTGGCCTGGCACGAATGCACCAGCGAGATGTCATCCACGATGCCCGCCGTGTGCGGGAACAGATTGCTGACCCACGCGCCGCTCTGCCCGTGCTGTTTGAATTCGCGCCGCGTGCCGAGCAGCTTCGTGCCGTGGCTGCTGCCCATGAACGCGAACCGTTTCCCTTCGATGAACGACTGCGGAATCGGCTGTCCGTTCAGTTCCACGAGCTTCGGCTTGTAATCGAACAATTCCAACTGGCTCGGCCCGCCCGCCATGAACAGGTAGATGATGCTCTTGGCCTGCGCCGGAAAGTGCGGCGGCTTGGGGGCGAAGGGATTGGGAAATGCGGATTGCGGATTGCGGACTGCGGAATCGGCTCCGAAAACTTTGTCGCCAAGCAATGACGCAAGCGCGATGGAGCCAAGGCCCAGGCCACAGCGGCTGAAGAACTGGCGGCGGGTGGCCACGGCAAGTTGGTTTTCCTCGGCGATTGTTTTCATCTGTGTCGGTTCACCTCTCCACCGTGAAAGTAATGTCGTGCGGGGCCTTGTTCACCGGGCGACCAGAAGGCGGCGGTGGCGTGCCGTCGTCATCAGTCCTGTCGGGTCCGATGCTGTAGATGACATAGCCGGAGGCCAGCGGTTTGAACCGGAGCGGTTCGCCATCAAATGGATCGAGGGGCACGGCGGGCAGATATTTCGGCGTGAGTTCGGAGAGTGAGGCGGGCCGCCGTCCCTGGTTGGCCAGCCGGTAACGCTCGACTGCCATCGCCGTCTGCGCCACGCGCAGGCGTCCGCGATGTTCCACGTCGCGTTTGAATGCATTCTCGAGCGCGGGCAGGAGCAACGACGACATCACGTAATATCCGCGCCGGGCTTGCAAGTGCAGGAACTCCGCATTGGTGCGCGCCAGGAATTTCTGCGGGTCCGGCATCTTGGCGATGGCGATGTTCGTCTCCATCGCATCGAGAAAAAATCCCAGGTCACGCTGAAAGAAGCCGGTCATTCGGACGAGAGGAGAACCGTAGCTTTTCCCAGCCGAGAGCGCGGTTCCAGCAGATCCCGAATCACCGGGCGGAGGCGTGATCTGTTTTGGTGAATTCATCAGCGTGGCCGAAATCGCCCGCTCGCCAATGAGTGCGCGCGTGGCCAGGTTGGGCGTTTCGGCCGCTGCGAACGCGGCCTGCAACGCGGCGAGCTGCGGCTCGTCCAACGCCGCAAGGTTGAGCGCGCGTTCCACCGATTGGCCGGCAATCTGATCCATGGAGACCCGCACCAGTTGGGAAATCAGCAGCGGCTCCTGCGCCAGGGAACGGCCCGCGCCCAGCATGACCAGAACGGACTCCGCCGCTTCGCGCCCGCGCCCCTGTTGCGCGTGCAGGAGCGATTCCAACTGGAGAAGCTGCACGCCGCCTTTCAACGGCGTGAGATGATCCAAACTGGCAAAGTGGCCTTGCGAGAGGTCCACCGGATACCGGCTTTTCGGCATTGAGGCCGCACGGCGGAACAGTTCCAGCGCCTCCCGGTTTTCCTCTACGAACCGGCCGACTTCTTGCAGTTGCGGCGGCTCCAGCCGCTGGCCGGGCGGCGGAAGCTTGAGGCGCGACCAGGCGGCCGGCTGCATCTTCACTCGCGCGGGGCGCAGCTTGGAAACACCCTCAAGCCAGACCAGCGCGGCGTTCTCCTTTTCATCTACCGGTTCATACCACGCATCAAGGTCGCGCCCGGTGACTGGCTCGCCCGCAGCCTTGATCGCTTTCAACCGCTGGTGATTGGCCGACACGAGCGTCGCGCGCCAGACGGCGAACGCCAGAATCAACAGCACCAGCAAAGCGGCCAAGGCGATGATGATCTTCAGTGCCCACGGCATCGGGCGCTTGTGGTTGGATTCCAAAGCCGGGTTCATTCGCGGGTGATGGTTTCGTCGAGGTTCAAGAGCACGCGGGCCAGCGTCTTCCAGGCTTCCTTGCGACGTGTGGGTTCGTCGCCGGATTCGGCGGCGAGTTGCTGGACGAGGAGTTGTTGCAGGCGTCGTTGTTCAGTCGCGTTCGGCGTGCGCGCGAGGCAGAGGCGGAAGGCATCAGTGATTCGCTCGTCATCATTCTTTGCCGGAGATTTCAATACACGTTGGGCGAGGGCTTCGGCGAACTCGGTGAACTGCTGATCGTTCAAGAGCGTGAGCGCCTGGAGCGGCGTGTTCGAGCGGAGGCGGCGGGTGCAGGCGCTGAAGCCGTCGGCGGCATCGAAGACGGCGAGCGCGGGGTGCGGTGTCGCGCGCCAGAAGTGGGTGTAGAGCGCGCGGCGGTGGCGGTCGTCGCCGGTGCTGGCTTTCCATTCGCGCCTAGACTGGCCGAGATTCATCACGCCGTCGGGCTGCGGTGGGAAGACCGGCGGGCCGCCGAGCTTGGGCGAGAGCAGGCCGCTGGTGAAGAGCGCGTTGTCGCGAATGACTTCCGCGTCGAGTCGCACGCGGGACTGGCGGGCGAGCAGTTTGTTGAGCGGGTCAACGGTCGCGAGTTCGGGCCGTACGCGCGAGGACTGGCGGTAGGTGGCGCTGGTGACGATGAGGCGGTGGAGGTGTTTGAGGCTCCAAGGTTGCAGGGTTGAAAGGTTGAAGGGTTGAAGAGTTTTGCCACCGCGATTCTCTTCAACTCTTAAACCTTTCAACCCTTCAACCTCCGGCTTGGCAAATTCCACCGCCAGCCAGTCGAGCAGTTCGGGGTGCGTGGGGAAAGAGCCTTGCGTGCCGAAATCATTCTCCGTCTCCACGAGGCCGCGTCCGAAGTATTGCTGCCAGACGCGATTGACGAGGACGCGCGCGGTGAGCGGGTTCGCCGGATCTACGACCCAGCGCGCCAGGTCGAGGCGGTTGGGCGGCGAGTTGGTGTCGCGTGACGCCAGCGGATGCAACACAGCCGGCACCCCGGGCGTCACCAAGTCCGATGGGCGGGTGAAGTCGCCTTTGATGAAAATGTGCGACTCGCGAG
>JANOAY010000639.1:0-4579 GCA_031411375.1 Pedosphaera sp.
CCGGCTCGGACTTGGGCAGGGGCTTGTCCTTGGGGCGCGAATTGAACGAGGAGACGTTGCGCACGCCGACCCGGGCGAAGATTTGGTAACGCTTCTCCATCTCGTTCACGACCCAGCGCAGCGCGAGGATGACTTTCTTCGGATCGGTGACGACGGGCACGACGAGGTGGGGCAGGGCGTTGTACTGCTGAAGCTCCACGACCTTCGGATCGATCATCACGAAGCGCAATTGATCGGGCGAAAACTTGTAGAGCAGCGAGGCGACGATGGAATTGATGCACACGGATTTGCCGGAGCCGGTGGAACCGGCGATGAGCATGTGCGGCATCTCCGCGAGATCGCAGATGATGGGATGGCCATAGACATCCTTGCCCAGCGCGAGCGGGATGCGGGCCTTGGTGTTCTTCCACTCGTCCGACTCCAGCAGGTCGCGCATGATGACCTTGGTCTTGATGAGGTTCGGCACTTCGATGCCGACGGAGGATTTGCCGGGCACCGGCGCGAGGATGTGGATGCGCTCGGCTTTGAGCGCGGCGGCGATATTGTTCGAGAGCGCGGAAATTTTTTCCAGCTTCACGCCCGGCGCGGGATGCAACTCGTAGCGCGTGATGGTCGGCCCCTTCGTGATGTCACCAAGCTGCACCTCGATGTCGAACTGCGCGAGCGTCTGCTGCATGAGGCGCGCGCGCTCCATGAGCTGCTCCTTCGTTTCGCTGGGGACGAGATTCGGCTCGGGATGATTGAGCAGGTCGAGGCCGGGCAACTGGTAATTGCCAATCATCGGCGTGCTGGCGACGGCGAGCGGCTTTTTCTTCGGCGCAATGCGCGGCTTCGGCGTGAGCGGCGGCGCGATGGAGGAAGCGTCGTCGGCGGGCGCATCGGCGGCTGCGTTCGCGGCGGCGAGGACCGGTTCGCCATCCACGGTCACAACTGGCTCGGGCAACTCGGCCATCTCTTCCTCTTCGGCCTTCGTGTCTTTCGCGTTCTTTCCTTTGCCGAGAATGTCCGCCGTGCTCGCCGCTGCGAGTTCCTGCGCGGGAATGAGGATGACATCATCCGCCGGCTCGATGGGTTTCGCCGGCTCGGGTGTGAGCGGTTTGCCTTTCGGACCTTTCGCCTGCTTGGCCGAAGTGATGCTGAGGTCGCGCACGGACGGCTCCGGCACGGGCTGCAAATCTGCGCCAAGCGGAATTTTGTCCTCCTCCGGCTCGGCGAGCTTGTCGCCCTTGGCGAACTTCTCCGGCTTCTCGGGTTTGCCCTTCGAGCGTTCGACTTGCTCCTGCAATTTCTTCGCCTGCTTCTCCAGTTCCTTGGCCTTCTTCTCCAGCGCCCGCTCTTCGGGCGTCAGCTTCTCGTCTTCCACCGGCGTCTTGTCGAACATCTCGCGCAGCCACTCGCCGAGTTTGAAGTTGGTCAGGTAAAGCAAGCTCACCACGTAAACGACGACGTAGATGATGGTCGCGCCCAGTTTGCCGAAGTTGCCAAACAACTGGTTCATCCACACGCCCACGATGCCGCCCGCGCTGGCCGAGCCGAGATTGAAAGCCGCGTTCTCGAAGAAGCCCGCGCCCGGATGCTTCGGATTCCGCGCCAGCGCATCCATGATTTTCGCGTCCGTGAAGAGCGCGAGAAAACCCACGCAGCAGAGGAACAGCACCACACCCCACGGCCAGCGGCGACGAAGGTGATGCAGCGTGTTCCAAAAGCAGGCGACGCCAAACAGCGCGCAAAGAATCGGCAGCACAAACGCGCCTGCGCCGAACGCTTGAAAGAAGAAGTGCGCGATCCACGAGCCAGCGCCGCCGATTAGGTTGTGCGGCGTCACGTTGCGGTTGGTGGTGTTCGCCGCGACGTCGTTGCGGTCAAACGACGTCATGGCGATGAACAACAGCAACGCCACGGCGATCAGGACGACACCGATGATGTCGTTGAGGCCGCGATGTTCTGGAGTGCGTTCGGTATCCTTGCGTGGCACGTCAGGAGATTAGTGGGCGGTGAAGGCGGTTCAATGGCGAAAGTTTTTGCGGTCGGAAGTGAAGCGCGCCGAAAATCCGCGCTCCGCCAAGCAGGCCGCCGCCTAAAAAATTCTTTTGGCAATCCGTCAGGAGCCGCTGCCATCCTTCGCAGCAAATGACTTTGCTGCCCTTTGGAAATCTGCCTGTCCACACGCCGCGCCAGTTGGTGCCGGCGACCATTGATCTCGGCGACTGGAACGCCATTGCCCCGCTCTTTGACGACGTGGAAACCAAACTTTCCTCCGCCACTGGCCCCGACGAACTGCAGCGCGCCCTCCTGGACTGGAGCGAACTCTCCGCCGCGCTGGATGAAGAGTCCGCCAAGCGCTACATCGCCATGACGTGCCACACGGACAACGCGGATGCGGAGAAGTCCTACCTGCAATTCGTCGAGCAGGTCGAGCCGCAGACCAAGCCCCGGCAGTTCAAGCTGGAGCAGCTTTACCTCGCCTCGCCGCACCGCGCGCTTCTGTCGCCCCATCGCTATCAAGTCTTCGACCGCGACACTAAGCAGCATGTTGAACTCTTCCGCCCGGAGAACGTCGCGCTGGAAACCGAGGAGGCGAAGCTCGGCCAGCAGTATCAGAAAATTTCCGGCGCGCTCACCGTGCAGTTTCGCGGCGAGGAAAAGACGCTCATCCAGATGGGCAAGTTCCTCGAAGAACCCGACCGCGCGCTGCGGCAGGAGACGTGGCAACTGGTCACGCAACGCCGCTTGCAGGAGCGTGACAACTTCGACGGCATCTTCGATCAGCTCGTGACCTTGCGCGGCACGCTGGCGAAGAACGCCGGCTTCGACAACTACCGCGACTATGCCTTCAAGCTGCGCGGGCGTTTCGACTACACGCCGGAGGACTGCTTCGCGTTCCACGAGGCGATTGAGAAGGAAGTCGTGCCGCTCCAGCGAGAATTGCAGGCCCATCGGCGCGAGCAATTGAAACTCCCCGCGTTGCGTCCGTGGGATTTATCCGTGGACCCGTTCAACCGTCCCGCGCTCAAACCCTTCGAGACGGTGCCGCAGATGATTCTCCGCACGCAGCGCATCTTCGATGAAATTGATCCCGGCCTCGCGCAAGGATTCCTGACCATGCGCCAGCAGCACCTGCTCGACCTCGACAACCGCAAGGGCAAAGCCCCCGGCGGCTACCAGTCCACGCTGCCCGAGTCGCGCCTGCCGTTCATCTTCATGAACGCCGTGGGCCAGCAGCGGGACGTGGAGACGATGTTGCACGAGGCCGGCCACGCCTTCCACGCGCTCGCGACGCGCGAGGAGCCGCTCTACGCGTATCGTGGAGCACCGATTGAATTTTGCGAGGTGGCGAGCATGAGCATGGAATTGCTCGGCGCGGAATTCATCGAGGAATTTTATCCCGACGCCAACGACGCGCGCCGCGCCCGCCGCACGCACTTGGAAGGAATCGTCGGCGTGTTCCCGTGGATTGCCACGGTGGACGCGTTCCAGCACTGGATTTACACGCACCCCGGCCACACCCGCGCCGAACGCCGCGCCGCGTGGCTGGCGCTGATGGATCGCTTCGGTGGCGACGCCGACTGGTTAGGCTTCGAGGACGCGCGCGCCAATCTTTGGCACCGCCAACTGCACATTTTCCTCTACCCGTTTTACTACGTGGAGTACGCCATCGCGCAGCTTGGCGCGCTGCAAGTGTGGGCCAACTCGAAGCGCGACAAAGCCGCCGCGCTCGCCGCCTACCAGCGCGGCCTCGCGCTCGGCAACTCCCGTCCGCTCCCTGAACTCTTCGCCGCCGCCGGCTGCAAATTCTCCTTCACGCGCGAGACAGTGCAGCCGCTCGTGCAACTGGTGAAAACGGAACTCGCGAAGCTCAACTAGCGCGTCGAACAATCCGGACACTCGAAAAACTCCACGACTGCATGACTTTCTCCCTCTCCCTCGGACGGAGAGGGCCGGGGTTAGGGTGAGAGCGTGATGAGTCTTGCGGCATGGGAAGCTCACCGGTTGGTTTGGATGTTCTCCCTCACCTCAACCCTCTCCCGCTGGGAGAGGGAGAAGTCATTCAGCGCCGATTGCAACCGGTGCTGGCCGAACACGCCGCCGCATCGCTTTTTGCGGCTGACGACTACGGGGTCGGAACCGCCGTGTTCCACTCGAAGGTGAGCTTCACGTCGTCGCCGGTTTTGATGAGGCCGAGGGCGACGGCGGGCGCAGGGGGCTGGATGCCGAAGCTGGTCATCTTGACGCTCGTGGTGCCGGTGGTTTTGATGGCCTTGTCGGTGCGCGTCATGGTGACGGGGAAGGCGACGGCGTTCGTGACGCCCGCGACGACCAGCTCGCCCTTGCTGTCGAACTCCCACGGGGCGTCGGCGCTCTTCGGGGTTTCCTTCAAGGTCAGTTCGGTGAGGCGGTATTTGATCTGCGGATAGAGCGGCTGCTTCATGGCGGCGTGCATGATGGAGTCCATGCTGCTCTTGCCGCTCTTGATGGTGCGGACGGGAATGGTGGCGTCCACTTTCGCCGCGATCTTGCCGGGCTTGGCTTTCGTGGGGTCCGCCGCGAACGCGGGGTCGAGTTCCATCGCGCCGGCGAT
>JANOAY010000640.1:0-2833 GCA_031411375.1 Pedosphaera sp.
GCGCGCTGGGGACAGCGACGCCCCACCTCGGAAAGCCGTTCTGATTGCCTCTGGCTATTTTTGATTCCCGCGCCGCACCAGCTCGCCCTTGAGGAACGTGTCCACCGGCGCGCTCTGCCAGTCGGTGAACCAAAGGTCGCCGAGAAACTGCCCGCCCTTGATCAACTGGCCGCCGATGAACTCCTTGCCCTCCGCCACTTCGCCCTTGTTCGGCGACAGCTTTCCGTCGCGATCCAGTTGGTAGGTTTTTTCCACGAGCGCGTGCTGGGCGAGGATGAAGTTCATGGAGTCCTCGAACACGCCGCGTCCCGCCGTGCTCACGCCACCGACGAGTTTCGCCGTGCGCACCTTGGGCGCGAGCTGTTCATACTTCACCTCCGCGCGGCGGATGAAGCCGCCGTCAATCCACGAATGAATGGTCTTGTTCGTGGCGTAGCGGTTCGGGTTCGGGCCGACCCAGCCGTTGAAATGTTTCGTGGTGTGGAGCGGTTGCGACGAGTCGCCCGCGAAGTGGCCCATCACGCCCATCTGATAAATGATGTTGTCCTTCGCGTTCGAGATTTCCTCGGGCGTGCCGCCGAACTGCTCGAAGGTCTTGAGGTAGGAGAACGCGGATTCGAGTTTCAAATACTGTTCGTTGAGCGCCCACGGCAACATGCCGAGCAAGTCGCGCGTGTGGTCGGTGTTCTTCGCGGGATCAATGGGGGCGAACTTCTCCGGGTGCTTCTCGCGGGCCAGCTTGAGTTGCGCGATGAAGTCGTAGCGGAACGGGCTGATCGTCTTCGGCGTGAGACCGAGCGGCTCCAGGTCTTCGACATCGAGGTAGTGCTCCTGCTTGTGCGCGTGGTTGAAGGTCGGCCCCGTCGAGTTGCGCCAGCGGTCCGGCTCGCCGCTGAGGAACGCGATGCGCTCGGCGGTGGCGGGCGCGTTCACGGCGATGGGGAAATTCGTGGGCAGCGAGGCGATGGCGAGCTTGTTGACGAGGCGATGCCCTTCGTAATCCCACGCGCGCAGCGGGGCGGCGACGAAGTGCAACAAGACGAAAAGAGCGAGCAGCAATTTCATACGGGAACAGACAGTGAACGAGGCGGGCATATTCGTGAAGATCATTGTTTTCATGGCCGGGATGACGGGCGCATCTAAATCCGGCGCGCCGTGCGGCTAAAAATTTAGCGTCACGTTCACCACACGCAGTTGCCACGCGGAAAAATCCGGTGCGAGACGGAGCAGGCCGAAGGTGTCGAAATCATAGCCGTTGCCCCGGCCGTAGGCGCTGTCCGCGCCCACGTTGAAAGTCCACACCGAGTTCGCAGGGATGGAGCGCAGTTCGCCCTGTTCCAGCACGGCACGCAGTTGCTCCACCGGAGCTTCGAGCAACGAAGCCACGTCCGCCGCCTGCCAGTGGCGGAACACGCCGCGGCTGGCGACGAGGCGGCGCATCATCGGGTTCGGCACGGTAGAATGCTGGTGCGCGCGGAAGACGGCCCGCACCGCGCCCGCCTGATAGCTTGCGTCGCGCAAAACCGCCGCCGTCGCGCGTGCGCCATACACGTAGGCACGACCGGGATCGCGCGCAAATGCCGGCTCGGCATTTTGGAGTGCAAAATCATTCCACATGAAACCCAGCACCTCGGGATCAGTTGGAGCCAGCGGCTGGAAATCGCGCAACGCCGCACGGGCCAGCGCTTTTGTTTCCGCATCGCCGAACGATTCCAGATTCGCCGCGAGAAAACGCTGCTGTTGTAACGGGCCGATCAATTGGAAGCCCAGCGCAGTGGCAGACTCCAGCAGTGCGCGCGGTGAGAAGCCCGGCTCCATGCCGCCGTGGTTGCACTGAATGAAGTTCGTCCCCGCGCCCACGTAGATCGCCACCGGAAAAAAATCGGATGCGCGGCCAATCTTCAGCGCATTGAACTCGCGGCCATACTTGCCCTGCCCTTCCTGGAAAAAACCGTAGCGCGACTGCATCGCCGCCTCCTCGTGATTGCCGCGCGTGAGATGGACGCGGTCGGGATTCGCCAGCTTGAGCCGCAGCAACGTGTAAAGCACCTCGACGCCATACGCGCCGCGATCCGTGAAGTCACCGAGGAAAACCATGTGGAAGTTCGTGCGCGCGATGTCAAAGCCGCGCAGGTGGCCCTGCTCGTTCAGCCACGTCAGATTCGCCAGCAACGAACGCACATCGCCGTGCAGGTCGCCGCGGAAATACACTTCGCTGTCGGCGGGCAGCGCGAGCTTTTGCGCGAACGGCTCGAAGGGAATGGCCGGCGTTTGAACAGTGGCCGGCTGAAAAAAATACGCGCGCGAGGTGTTGAAGAAAGTGTTCGTGGACGGGACGGGGCCAACCCAGTTCGTGGTGCGCGCCAAGGCTCCGGTTTGCGAAAGGGCGAAGAAGGATTGCAGCACCGCATCGAACTCGGCGAATTGCGCCAGCGGCAGCGAGGCGCGCGGAGGCAGCCGCCCGTTCAGCGCGCGGTTCGAGGGAGATTTTTCACAGGCCGCGCGCCAGTCCTCGAACGAACGCCAGCGGTTCTCCGCGTGCGTGGTGAGGGCGAATGCGAACAGCAGTCCCGCCAGCAGGCACGGCCAGGCACGACCGAGACCGGCACTTGGCACCGTTGTTGAAATTCGCACGAGCGAAACATATTCAGCCCGGCGCACGCGGGGCAAACGGAGATTTGGCGGGGCGAGTAAAATCTGCGCGACAGAGCTTTCCCGGAGCGCGGGTTTTCCAACCCGCAGCAACGTGAAATCGTGAGCGGCCTCCGCAAGTTCCCACGCCAACACCGGGAGGATGTTGCTGCGGGTTGAAAACCCGCGCGCCGCCCGCCGG
>JANOAY010000641.1:0-3895 GCA_031411375.1 Pedosphaera sp.
ATCGTAGAAATCCAGCACTTAACTGATGGTGAAAATGATTTAATCAAAGAAAAAGACGTCAAAGAGATAATCAATAGAGGTTTTGATGATAAAGTTGAAGACTTGCAGGTAAGGCAAGGGTTTGCGCGCCATCTACCGCGAGGTGATGTCCAGCGCGCTCTCGCTGGAGAAGACGATGACCATCGCCTACTTCGGTCCAGAGGCGACGTTCACGCATCAGGCGGCGCTGCGGAAATTCGGCGCGAGCCTCAACTACTCCGCGCAGAAAACCATCGCCGACGTGTTCACCGAGGTGGCGCGGCAGCGCGCGGATTACGGCGTGGTGCCGGTGGAGAATTCCACCGAGGGCGTCGTCACGCACACGCTCGACATGTTCGTGGACAGCGACCTGAAGGTCGTGGCGCAGATCGTCATGCGCGTGCAGCAGTGCCTGATGAGCAAGGGCGCGAAGCAGGACATTCAGAAGCTGTTCGTCCATCCGCAGTCGCTGGCGCAATGCCGCACCTGGATTCAGAACCACTTGCCGCACGTGGAGATCATCGAAAGCTCCTCGAACGCGCGCTCGGCGGAACTGGCCGCCAAGACGCGGAACTCCGCCGCGCTCGGCGGCACGCTGGCCGCGCAGCGTTACGGACTCGACGTGCTCGAAGCGGACATCCAAGACAACGCCACCAACACCACGCGCTTTCTCGTGCTCGGCCGTCAGTGCAGTCCGCCCACGAAGCAGGATCGCACCAGCCTCATGTTCAGCATTCCGCACCAGGTCGGCGCGTTGCACACGTCGCTCGGCATCTTCCGCCGTTACCGGCTGAACATGACCAAGATCGAATCGCGCCCGAGCAAGCGGAAGGCGTGGGAGTATTTCTTCTTCGTGGACTGCGACGGTCATTACGAGGACCCGCGCGTGGCGAAAGCCATCGCTGATTTGCAGAACCATTGCACCTTCGTGAAAGTGCTGGGTTCGTATCCGAACTCGGAGTAGCGGCAACGTGCCGCCAGCGTCGCGCTGGCGTTTCCGGCTAAATTATCGCCGGTTGGCGGGACGCTGAAGAGAGCCAAACGCGCCCGTTGACAAACCCCGTTCCCTCCGTAACCTCTCCCGCTCTTGGTGGCCTCGGTAGCTCAGTTGGTAGAGCAGTTGACTCTTAATCAATTGGTCCTAGGTTCGAGTCCTAGCCGGGGCACCATCTTTTCAATGACTTACGCGAGCCAGGACCGCCCCCTTCGCGACCCCTTCGAGGAATAGTACCGAAAGCCGGGTCGGCGGCGTTTTCAAGGGTTGCTTACAGCGGACGCGACACGCCAAGCGGCCAGGCTGCGCCGGGAGACAGGAATCGAGCCGCTTCATCGTCCTGCTTTCGCCCGCCCCAAGTCGTTTCCACGTTCCACCCCCGACAACGCGAGCTTGCGGCGATGCTCGCGGAAGCAAAGGGCCGGGGATATCCCCAATACACGACACGCAGCGGCGAATACTGGCGACGACGGTCGCGCGCGAGCAGTGCCTGATCGAGCGTGGCAAAGACTCTACCAAATCGTCCTGGCTTCTTGCCACGTTCGGCGAAGCGGCCTTGGTGCTGAGCTACTTTCCTCCGTTCGTGCCGTGGGAAGTATCCTGCAAAAACACCCGCTTCAAGAGCGAAGAACCTCTGGCGCAGCCAGTGGAGGACAGCTTCGGATAGCGCAACGGCCATGATCAGTTGCTGGTGGTAATGGTGGTAATGTTCGATTCCGAGGACAAGACCGACGGCGTAACAATGTGGCCGCGTGAAAAAGGTCCGGCGCTGGCGGCGGTGTTGCGCGCGGCGAACCTGCCGATTCACGCCGAGGACAAGCCGACCACGCACCAGCCCGCGCGCACCGCCAGCAGCCGGAGTTGGACGCGCTCGCCCCGGCCTTCGGCGCGCTCTGTCGTGCGGGCCAGTTCCTCGCCGCCAGCCTCGGCCAGCATGGCACCGTGCATCCGCCGCCTGAACCGGGCCGGCCTTTCAGCCGGGCGTGGGGCCGAAGGAGAGCGCGGCGGGCGCGAGCGTGCCGCGCGTGACGCCCAGTTGGTTCTTCAGCTTCAATTCGCGCCACAGTTCCGCGCCGCTCACTTCACCCCGCAGCAGCTTGCGATACATCGCCACGGTCTGCGCCACTTCCTCGGGCGGCTCGTTCAGGAACTCGATGCGGAATCTGCGCACGCCGAGTTTGAGAAATTCCGCGACCTGCTCCGCCCCGGTCTGCGCCTTGGCGTTGTAGAGCGTGTTGCGACAGCCGGCGTCGGCCTTGAGCGGATGCTCCATGCCCACGCGGTCGCGGAGCTTCACATCGTGCGTGTCGCAGGGGCGTCCGCAGTTTTTGTAATCCGTGCCGCTGGAGAGGAACGCGCAGAACACGCAGTGCTCCATGTGAAACATGGGCATGTGCTGGTGAATCGTGATCTCGAACCACGCCGGCGGCGCGCTCCGCAGCAGCGCGGCGATTTGCGTCGCGTCCAAATCATACGAGGCGGTCAGCGTCTCCAGGCCGTGACGTTCCATGAAATGCTCCGCCGCCAGCGCGTTGGCAATGTTCAGCGAGAAATCTCCGCGCCGCCGCATGTCCGCGAAAAATTCCAGGTGGTCGTAGTTGCGGACCAGATAGCCGTCCGCGTTGCAGGAGCGGACTTGCTGGAGAATCCATTCCTCGCCCGGCTTGGTGATGCGCGGCGGGGCGACCCAGATGGAAGGCGGGCCATGCGGACCGGGAATCGTCGCGCAACCGCGCGCGGTGTGAAACAGCGTGACGGCCTCGCGATACTTTTTCGGATCCTCGAACTCGCAGTAAATCGTCGTCACGCCACAGCGCAGGGCCGCTTCGAGTTGGGGCAAGGAACGCACGAGGACGATTAACTCGGCGGCTTCAGGTGGGGCAGACATCTTGTCTGCCGGTTCGGGCGGCATCCTGCCGCCTGGCACACGGGGCTGGGAAGCCCCGTGAACCGTCAGGCTGGAAGCCTGACCCACAAGCTTCCACCGCTGCGGTGCAGCCCGTTGCGCTTCGAGGCTCGCCACCACTTCACGGCGCAAGCGGTTCAACTCGCTCACCGGCAGCATCACTTCGCCTTCAAGCCGGTTCGTCAGTTCGCCCAATTCAAAGACCGAACCGCCGAGGCGTCCGAGTTGTTCGCGCAATTTTTCCGTCGTGAGCGGACGATTCTGCGCGGCGACCAGCGGCATGGTAGAGGCGACTTGCGCAACGTGGCCCTTTTCATCGCGCGCCAGCACGGTGAGTGGAGCGCCCGCGTGACCGTGAATCTCCAGTGCGACGGGCCGCAGGAATTGTGGATGTTCGCCCGCGAAGGTCTGGCGCAGGCGGCGATCCAGTTCCGGGTCACTGGTCTTCCAAACTTTGTCGCCAACGTGGACGCGGGAAAAATCCACCGCGTCCGGCATGAAGGTGAGCGCGACTTCCTCCGCCGCAATTCCGGGCGTGCGCTGATGCACGGCGAACACGCGCCCGCCTTCCTCATCCAACTCAGGATGGCCGCAGTCGAAGACCACGCCGTCGCCGGCCTTGAGCGGCGCATGCAGCGTGAGGCGCACGCGTTCACGCTCCACGCGCGAGACTTCGCCCAGAAAAACGCCGCGCTTTTTCCCGAAGCGCGCGTGGACAAGTTCCTGATTGTTGATGCCGCGAAACCAGCCGGTGTAGAGACCGCGTGAGAAGGCCATTTCCAGGTCGTATTGGCGCGAGTCGGCGCTCGTCTCTTGGCTCTGGGCCAATTCATCCAAAGCGCGGCGATACACGCGCGTGATGTTCGCCACGTACTCCGGCGTCTTGAGCCGGCCTTCGATCTTGAGCGACGCCACGCCGCTGCGCACGAGTTCGGGCAACACGTCAAGACCGGCGAGGTCTTGCGGGCTGAGGAGAT
>JANOAY010000642.1:0-11767 GCA_031411375.1 Pedosphaera sp.
TGTGCGGAGCGATGTGTACGGGCTGGGCGCGGTGCTTTACGAATTGCTCTGCGGCCGCCCGCCGTTCCGGGCGGAGACGCCGTTGGAGACCTTGCGGGAGGTTCTGGAAAAAGATCCGGTCGCGCCGCGTCTGCTTCATCCCAAGCTCCCGCGCGACCTCGAAACCATCTGCCTCAAGTGCCTGGAGAAGCCGCGCGACCGCCGCTACGCCACCGCGCTCGAACTGGCGGATGAGTTGGCCCGGTTCCAGAAACACGAGCCGATCCTCGCGCGCCCAGTCGGCGCACCGGCCCGTGTCCTCCGCTGGTGCCGGCGCAAGCCCGCGCTGGCCGGCGTCGGGGCCGCCGCGCTCCTGCTGTTGGGCGTGGTCGCCAACGGTTCGCCCATTGTGGCCTATCGCCACAACGTCGCGCGCGTCCTCGCCGAGGAGCGCGAATTGAAAGCGCGCCGCAATGCCTACGGCGCGGACATGGGCGTTGTGCAGCAGGCCATCGATCAGCGGCGCTTCAAATACGTCCGGCAGTTGCTGGAGTCGCACCGGCCCGCCGCCGGCCAGATTGATGTGCGCGGGTGGGAGTGGCGGTATCTCTGGGAACAGTGGCGCGGCCCGTCCGTCACGCTGCTCGCCCGCCACGCCGGCCCGATTTCCGGGATCAATGTCTCTCCAGACGGGCGTTGGATCGCGTCGCTGGACAACACCGGCACGTTGAAACTCTGGAACGTGCCCGAACAACGGGAGGTATTGAAAATCCAAGGCTGCGCCGGGCCGCCACCCGCGCTCTCGGATAGACTTCTGGCGGCCTTTGGCGCCGATGGCCTGATCCGCTTCTGGTCGTTGGCGACGTTGGAGAGCGTCGGGCCGCCCATCAAGAATCCGGGCGGTTGGAGTTCCATTGAGTTCAATCCGGGCGGCGAAAGTCTGATCGTCTATGGCGGGACGCGCCTCCAAATCTGGAGCGTGGCCTCGCGCCAGAAGATCAGCCAGCACACCGTGCCGCGCGGAAAGATCATCGCCTTGTCGCGCGATGGCGCGACGCTGGCCGTGAGTTCCGGCCAGCGGGAGATCAGCGTCTGGAAGGCCGGCACCGGCGACTCCCAAGTTTTCGTGTCCGGCCATGTCTTCAGCGGGCATCCCTTGTCGCTGGCGCTGTCGGGCGATGGGCGAACGCTCGCGGCCGGGGTGGCGTTTGGCGTGGGCACGGATTATCGCGTGCAGGTCTGGGATTTGGAAACCGGGCTTCAGACGACCAACTTTCCGGCGCACCTGGATCAAGTGACCTCGGCCAAGTTCTCCGCCGACGACTCCCACCTGGTGACCACGAGCTGGGATGAAATGATCGAGGTGCGAGAGCGGGGAACGTGGCGGACGGTGGCGATGCTGAAGGCGGGTGACGACCCCAACGCCATCCGGCTCCTGCCGCAGGCCGGACTGTTGCTGACCGGCGGAAAAGATGGCCAGGTCAAGGCCCGCGAAATGCACACGGCCTTTCCCTTGCGCGACAAAGTCAGTTTGGAGCTGGCCTCGGAAATAATTTCGGAAGCGCGCGGCGGCATCGCCCCGGACGCATCGGTGGTCGCGGCGCTGCACGCGAATGGAACCGGCGTGCTGATCGATCCGCGCGCCGGAGGACGGCGAAAAGAACTCGCGCTGCCGCTGACGAATGTCACCAAGATCGCCGTCGGTCCCGCCGGCCGGTGGCTGGCCGTGGAGAGCGACGAAGGACTCGACGTGTGGGAAACGGCCGGAGCGACGCGCGTGGCCGCGCTCGAGCCGCCCGGAAACAACCGCTGGTCGCGCCTGGCGTTTTCGTCCGATGAGCGCTGGCTCGCGGGCACCATGAACCGCAGCCACACCTTTCAACTCTGGCCGCTGACCCCGCCGTACGAACCGAAGGTCTGGAACGAACCGCCCACGGGTGTGGTGACGGTGCTGTTCTCGCCCGACAGCACGCAGCTCGCGTTCGGCCACAGCAACGGCACGATTTCCGTCTGGGAAGTTTCCTCGGGGCGCCGGCTCGTGGCCTTGGCTGGCCACGAGGGACAGATCAACCGCGTGGCCATCTCGCGCGACGGCAAACGTCTCGGCTCCACGAGCTACGACGCCACGGTGCGCGTTTGGGATCTGGCCACGCGCCGGGAAATCGCACGCTTTCGCGGGAGCCGCACCAGTTTCTTCCGCGTGTCGTTTTCGCCGGACGGACGGCGCCTGCTCGTGAACGAATGGAGCGACGCGCTAATCTTCGATCTGGACGCGAACCGGCAGGTGGCCCGCCTGCAAAGTTTCACTCCCCTCTTCCTCGATGAAGACACCGTCCTCGGCCTGAGCGAGAAGGAGCTTTGGCACTGGCGTCCGCCCACTCTGGACACCATCGACGCGTTCTCCGCGCGGCAGAGTCCTTGAAGGGCGGAGACTTTCAGCGGTTCTGGTGTCCTTCGCCGCTGACGAACCGTGGCGAAAACCAGGCTACCCCGCCTTGGCCTCGCCAGCCTGGAACACTCCGCGCCGGTCACCCAGCAGCTTGCAGGCGTCCTCCATCGTGATGAGATCGCCCTTTGCCATTTTCGCCCGCACAAATTCACACTGCATGACTTTGAACTTGGGTCCGGCCGTGAAGTTGGCGTGATGCGCCACCACACCGTGCGGCACAGGAAAGTCGCCGCCGGGATCCCAGCATTTTCCCGTGAACGTGCCGCCGCCGATGAACGCCGGCGGCAGGTGTCCCCAGCGCACCGCGCGCTTCCCGTACCAAAGCTGGTTGCGCACGTAGAACTGATCGTCCCCCACGGAACCGGGCAGCCGCACGAAGTCGAGCGCCTCCTGCCACAGGCGCAGCGTCTCGTCGTTGCCGCGACAAAAGAAAAACCCGGCGCACAGACACGGCCCCGGCGCGTCGATTTGAAAAACCAGATCCAGCTCACGCGTCGCCCGCTCCGCCCATTCCGTCATCGGCCCGAAGAACTGCGCGTCCACGTCGCTCCACAGAAAGACTTCGCCCCAGTTCTCGCGGATGGCCTGGATGATGACCTCGCACTTGCGCACGATGGCCCGAACGAACGAGGCGTCTTGAATCCACCCCTCGCCCTCGTTCTCGAAATAGACGACGCGCGGCTCCACGTCGGACGGGAGCGAGGGCGTGAAGTATTGCTCCATGAGCTGGCGATGCGAGGGCGTGTAGAGCGAGTAGAGCGGGATCATAAATCAAGCTGGTATTCGGGCGCGCCGTTCAGCGCGTTGGTGAAGCGTTGGGTGACAGCGGCCAGGTCATTCGTGGCGGCGGACTCCGTGGCCATCACGAGCAGGCGCGGCCCGAGCATGGCCGCCACTTGGGAGAAGGTGCTGCCGTGATTCCCGAGCACGCCGCGCGTGCGGCTGAGGAGCAGCAGATCAATCAGCGCCTCGCGAATTGCGGGTCCTTCGCGACCCGGCCCGGATTTGGGGAAGACCATCACACTCTCTCCAAACACGCCGCGAAAATGCCCCTCCACCTCGGTCGAATCCGTCGCCAGAAAAAAGCTCGCCTCGCCGCACTGCGCCGCCACCGCGCGCAGGATGGCCTCGAAATGTTCGCGCTTCGATTGCGCGAAGTGCTTCGCACTGTCCCCCGCTTCACCGGTCCGCACATGGACACCCAGACACCTGTCCGGCAAGGCCATTGTGTCGGCGGTCGCCATGATTCCTTCGGTCGGCGCGAGCCTTCGCAACTCATCGCACAGCTCATCGCGAAGGCTCGCCAGCGTTTCGTTGGCGAACTTCGGCGCGGTCCAGCCTTTGAGGAGAACAATCTCCGCCGCGTCGCCGTCAGGAGAAACGCCCTCATAGAGCGGCGGGCAGTGCCAGGCGTTGTACACTTTCATCGTCCGGTCGGAGCGGAGCAACTCGTGCATGTCCTGATCGCGGAGCATGGACGGCGTGTTCTGGAACAGCGCGTCGAACGGGCACCCGAGCTGATCGTTCTCCGGCCAGTAGAGGAGGAGCTTCCGTTCCGTGAGCCGCGCCAGACGTTGCGCGCCCGCGAGCATCAACATGCGGTTGGCCAAGCCGCTCGTGCAGGACGCGATGAGGGTTCGTTCGCCCATGATTTGTTCAGCGTGCCACCCGCTCGTGCAGCGCGGTCACGATGGTGCGGGCCGAGAGATCGAGTTGCGCGGTCGCGTTCTCCTCGTTGGCGATGACGAGCGGACACGCGCCGAACTTGGCCGCGATTTCCGAGTAGGTGCTGAAGTGCGTGCCCAGCACCGCTGGCGTGCGGCTCAACAGCAGGAAGTCCATCATCGCCTCGGCCATCGCCTGCCGGTGGCGCAGCAGCGACGTCTTCGGATGCGTGAGGATTCGCTCACCGAACTGTTCGCGCAGCAGCGCCTCCGTCGGCAGATGATCCGTGGCGAGGAAGAAGTGCGCTTCCGGCACCGCGTCCAACACCGCCTGCATGATGGCGGTAAAGTGCGCGTCCTCCGAGCGCCGGTATTCGTCAATCCACTCGCGCGTCGGATCGCCGCGCCGCATGTGGACGCCGACGGTGAACGGCGGGAGCGGAAAGGCTTTGGCCGGTTCCAGAAATTCCGCGCTCGGCGTCAACGTGCGGAGGTGGCGTCCGATTTCTTCGTCGAACTGCCAGTTCCGTTTCTCGCCCGCAAATTGCGCCGCGACCCAGCCTTTCACCACGATGACATCCGTGTCCGGATCGCCCTCCGGATCGAGGTCGGTGTAGAGCGGGCCGCAATCCCGCCAGGTGTTGTAAATCTTCACGGTGCGATCACTGCGGAGCAGGAAGTTCAAATCCTCCGCATCCACCAGGTCGAAGTGGTTGGCGAAGAGCGTGTCGAACGAACAGCCGAGCTGATCGTTGTCCGGCCAGTAGAGCAGCAGACGGCGGTTGGTCTTTTCCGCGACGCGCAGACAGCCGGCGAGCAGGAGCAGTCGGTTGCCCAGCCCGCTGGACGACGCCGCGAAAAGGTAGCGATCCTCGGGCAGGCGGGGGAGCCGCGCGCGCGGCTGCGGGGCGTCGTCCTGCGCCAGGTGATAGAGCGCGCTCCACACCTCGGGGATTTGCAGCGCGAAAATTTTGCGGCCCTCGGTCAGGTGCATCCGCCAGTCCGGCGTCCGTGCGTCGAGCGCGGCGCGGGCGGCGGGCGTGAGGCGCGCGAGATCGTCGCTCTGCACGTCATCGGTCCAGTCGGCCTTCCGGGATTCCACCACGGCGCGCAGGCTGCCGGTGAAGCGCTCGACGAGCGCGCCGTATTTTTTGGCGTGCAACCGCAGGCCCAACAGCAGCACCAGCCAGTAGGCGTGGCCGTTGGCGAGCGCGTGATCGAGCGCGAGCGATTGCCACGTCTGCCACTGCTCGGCGTCGCCCCAGAGCAGACGGGCCTGCGCGAGCTTGGCGAGTTCGAGCACGCCGGACATGCCATACTGCGCCGGCTCGGCGGCGATGGCGTTGAATACCTCGAAGTCGCCGCACTCAATCTCCACGCGCGGCTCGGCCTGGGTCACAAAGAATTCCTGAACCGGCCCGCGATAGATGCAGAGCACATCGTAGTCGCTGCGCGCGGTCGCGCGGCCGGACGCGCGCGAGCCGTGCAGAATGATGAACTCCGGTCGCGGCGAGAGCAGCGCGTGCAGACGCTTCTCCGCCACGCTCACCGCCCAGTCCTCGATCTCGCGCGGGTCGAGGGGCACACCGGCGGCGGCCAGTCCGGCAAACGGCTCGACGTGGATGATGCGTTGCAAGAGCGGCGCGCTCCCGTTCTGCGGCGCGAAATCACCACCTTGCAGAATCGTCCGGCAGAAACGGTGAACATCCACGGCGATGGCCGAGGCGAAATACTTTTCGTAGTTCACCCGGTGCTCGTCGGATTTGTAGGGCGACACCGGATGATCGATGTGCAGCAGCGGCTCGGCCTTGGCGAACAGATTGAGCACGCGCAACTGCCGGATGGCGCGGAGGGCGAACTCGGTGTCTTCAAACCCCCACCCTTGGAAACTTCCGTCGAAGCCGGAAAGCGAGGCGAAGGCGTCGCGATGGATCAGCATGAAGCAGCCGGGGAAACAGAACAGCATCGGCAAATCCGGCGTGCCCTCGTGGAGCGGACAATAGACCAGCGGATCGCCGTTCACGCCGTGCTCGCGCCAGCGGCCCACCGCCGCCTCCAGCGAGGGCGGATCGTAGAGCAGCGGGAAGCGCGCGTATTGCCGGCGCGGAAACATGGCGCAGTCGAAGCCGCCGGTGAGGATCGCGGACAGCACCACATCCACGCAGCGCCAGTTCTTCAACAGCATGTCGTCGTCGAGGAACAGCAGGTAATCGCCGGTGGCGGCGGCAGCGCCCGCATTGCGCGAGGCGCCGCGATTGTGCGGCTCGGCCTGGGCCACGGTGAGCGCGCGCTCGCCGACGATTTGCCGCAACGAGTCGAGCGATGCGCCCTCGCCATCCGAGGCGACCAGCACCACTTGCTCGACGGAACGCGCCGCCTCGATGCCGGTGAGCAGATGGCGCAGCGAGCCGCTCTTCAGCCCGTGGTTGAAAAAAGTCGGGACGATCACCGACACGCGCCCGGTGGCCTGCACCGCACCGTCCGCGCGCATCACGGGCTGGAGCCCCTTCAACTGTTCCAGCTCTTCCAAGGTCACGGAGTCGCGGCGGCGGACACGGTTGAGAATGATTCGGCTGTCCATGAGGTGATGGGTTCGTGGTGGAGAATCAGGGCTGGTTGGTCGCGACGCTCTGCACCCAGATGTTCCACTGCTGGTTCCAGCGGGCGAGGGCGGCGGCTTTGTCATCCGGTTCGAGGGCGGAGTAACGCAGGGAGTTCGACGCGAGTTGCTTCAACTCGTCGAGGCCCAGGCCCCACGCGTAATACGCCATCCAAAAATCGTAGCTCAGTCCGTCATTGCCAAAGATGGACGGATCATCCGAGCCGAGCACGCACTGGACGCCGCGGTTCATGTAGCCGAGCGCGGGATGAATGCGCAGGTCGTGCAAGAGCCGCAGAAGCTGGTTGCTGATCGGGCAGATTTCCAGGGCCACATCGTTCGTGCGCATCATCCCTTCGAGGATGGGGAACTGGAACAGGTTGAACCCGTGCCCCACGCGCCGGGTGTTGAGCAGCATGGCGTCCACGAGATTCTCATTTCCAGGCCAGGCGGTTTCGCCGTCGTGAAAGTAGAATTTGATCGGCGAATTCGTGCTGTGGGCGATGCCGCGCAGAAACGGCGCGTCGACCATTGTCGGCCGGCCGCCATCCTCGTCGCCCACGAAGTCGCAGCCCACGATGAACGGCTCGCCCGAAAAGTAGCCGAGATACTCGCGCGTCTTGCGGAGGACCGTCGGCGCGTCGCTGGTGCTGCTGCCCCGCAGGCCCGTCGTGATCAGGCGGATGGAAAAATTCGGGTTGAAGTTCGCGCGGATGAAATCCCTCGCGTCGAGATATTCCTGCAAGGTGTCGCGCTCGGTGTAGTTAGTGTTCAGCACACCTCCCGGCCCGGTGTAATCGAACATCGTCGCCACCGGCGTCACCGCGCGGATTTCCACATGGCTGATGCCGTCCGCGTGGAAGGTCTGGAACGCATCGCGCAAGTAATCGCGTAGCACCGGCCGGTAGCGCATGAGGTCGGGCAGCAGGGTCCACCACTCGCCGAAGGAGGCCCAGATGTTCTCGTTGTGCGGGTCGGTGCGGTCGAGCATGTAGTGGTGGCGCAGTTCCACTTTCAAATCTACGCCCTGTGTGGCCAGCCGTTTCTCCAGCACGTCGAATGGAAACCAGCCGTTCAGCCCGCCGTCATTGGGCGGCGGCGCGTTGGTGAACAGCAATTCGCCGCAGTGTGGGCTGCGTCCGTTGGTGTTCCATCCGACGAAACAATCCGCCCGGCGCGCGATGTTGGTGATGACGAACTCGCCCCGGCCCGCCGTCGATTCGTGGACGTGCAGCAAACCACCCTTGGGCATGCGCTGGAAGATGGGGAACAGCCGGGAGCCTTCGATGACCGTCTTGCCTTCGTAAAACGGCCGCGACGGCGGGAACTTTCCCTGGGCGACAAACTGGACGGTCTCGTTGGAGCGAACTCCGTTCAGGAACAGATCCACGTTGGTTTCCAAGGCGCTGAGGATCATCGCGGAGGAAAAACTGCGGGCCTGAATTTCCCCGAGCAGGCTTTCCCGCCGGAGGACGTAGCTGTTGGACGAATGGAGATAAGGCAGGACGGGCAGCCAATCCTGCTTTTGTAGAGCCGCCTCCGTCCGCTTTTCCGCCTTCAACCTTTCCGAACTGGCCCCCAGAAAAAACGCCACCACCACCAGCAACGCCAGCACGGCCAGCCCGGCAACTTTTCCGCCCGCCTGACTAAAAATGTTTTTCATCCCAAGCACGACGTAAACGAGAGACTGGGTCGGGCGAATGATTAGAGAAGGACTCTGTCGCAAGGAAGGAAAAATCGGAACGCCGGAACGGCCAATCCTTTGCTTGAGCCGCGCGCCCGTCCGTGCATGATTTGCGGCGAACCATTATGAACACAAACCAGCAACCGCTTTCATTTTCTCCCGTCACGCGCCGCACGTTTCTACGCACCGGCGCGATTCTCACCGCCGGCGTGGCCGCGCTCTCGCCGCTCGCGCGCGCGCAGGTCAACAAGAACAGCAAGCTCCGCATCTTCCAGATCGGCGTGGGCGGCATCGGCGGCCTCCAGCGCGGCGGACTCAAAGGCCATCCGCAGGTCGAATGGGCCGGCTTCTGCGACGTGGACCGTCGCGAGACCGACAAGATCAAGAAGGAGCAGCCGAACGCCTGGACCATGGCCGACTACCGCGAGGCCTTCGCCAACAAGGTCGCGGACTTCGACGCCGTGATCGTGGACGTGCCGGACTTCCATCACGCCACCTGCATCACGACCGCGCTCCAGCATGGCAAACACATTTACGGCCAGAAGCCGCTCGTGCATCAGCTCGCGGAGTTGAAAATAATCCGCGACGGCCTCAAGGCCCGCCCGAAGCTCGTCACGCAGATGGGCAATCAACGCTCCTGCAATCGCGGCCGCATGGTCGCCGTGGAAATTCTGCGCAAGAACCAGCTCGGTCGTCCCGTCGCGGCCTACGTCTGGACCGGCGGCGTCTCGAAGGGCCATTACTTCGCCGACCCGTGGAGTCCCTACACGCCCGCGCAGCCGGTGCCGGAATACTTGAACTGGGATCTCTGGCGCGGCCCGCTCACGGCGGACCTGCCCTACAGCGAAGACCTCGCGCCGCGTCGCTGGCGTGCGTTCTGGGAAACAGGCGGCGGCCAGCTCGCGGACTGGGGCTGCCATCTGCTCGACCTGCTTTACTTCGCGTATGATCTGCCTTCGCCCGAGGCCGTCATCACGCACACGCCCAAGCCGTCCACCACCGGCCACACCTCGCACAACCAGAGCACCATCACGTATCCGGGCGGCGGCAAGTTCGCCCGCGACAAGTTCGTGGTGCAATACAACGACGACGCGCTGCTGCCGTCCTTCGCCGGATTGAATCTCCCGCCGATCAAGCCCGGCGCGAACCACACCATGGTCGTGTGCGAAGAAGGCACGCTGCTTCTGCAAGCCGACGGCTCGCCGCAGATTTTCCGCAAGGGCAAGGAAGTGGACGACGAGCCGATGCCGACCGTCGCGCCGCGCAACCATTGGAAGGACTGGGCCGACAACTGCCTCGGCGACAGCAAGCCGCTCTGGACGCCGTTCGACATCGGCTGGCGCATCACCGAGCCGGCGCTGCTGGCGGTGAAGGCCACGCGCTACCCCGGCGTGGAACTGCGCTGGGATGCGGCGAACTTCAAGTTCACCAACTCGGAGAAGGCCAACCAGCAGATCGTCTCGCGCAAATACCGCGAAGGCTTCGCGCCGGTCACAGTGGCGTAAGGTTGCGGAAATAATTCACGAGAGCGCCGGGGACATCCCGGCGCTCTTTTTTGTCCGCCTCACCGCCCCGACGGAACGCCCGCTCGACCTTGGCCTCTTCCCACGGTCTCCGGGCCTTGGCCCGACCGCCCCGGAGCATTTCCCTCCGACCCCGGAGCGATACCCGAGGACTCCGCAGCAATGCCGGAGGGGTCCGCAGCGTTTCCCTAAGGCTCCGCATCATTTCCCTGACGCCCCGCATGGATTCCTGAGCACTCCGCACCGTTTCCCGATGGGTCCGCAGCAATGCCCGAAGACCCCGCACCATTTCCCGGAGGGTCCGCAAGCTGCGGGGTGCCAGGGAAATGGTGCGGACCCCTCGGGAAAAGGCGCGGGGCGTCAGGGAAATGGTGCGGAGCCTTCGGGAATTGCTTCGCGGCCCGGGGGAAATGCTGCGGGGCGGTCCGGCGTGGGCATTTTGCAAGGAAATGGACGAGTTTTAGACCGGGGCAGATCGTGAGGTGGGAACGGCTTCTCTCGCGCTGACTT
This sequence comes from Pedosphaera sp., assembly GCA_031411375.1. Taxonomy (GTDB): domain Bacteria; phylum Verrucomicrobiota; class Verrucomicrobiia; order Limisphaerales; family SIBH01; genus JANNGC01. Next base: position 10,409 of record JANOAY010000642.1, read on the forward strand.
CGGCATGACCGGATGGTTCCACGCCATCCCGGTTTACCCCGCGTCGCCGCGTCGGGCCGGATGATCCGATGCCTCGTGCTCCTCTTCCGGCACGCCTCGGCCATGCGGATGAAGTCGCCGCGCGCGATCTTCGCCTGCACGAATTCGCACGGCGCGATCTGGAGCTGCGGGCCGCCCGTCCAGTTCGCGGGGTGCACCACCACGCCGCCGGGCACGGAGGGGGAAGAAGCGTTCCATCAGTTCCCGATGCGACGGCGCGTAGCGCGTGTGGAGCGGAGTCATGCCGGCCGCCGTTCAGTGCGCGGCCCGCGCGCGCAGCGCCCGCACGATGGGTTCAACCACTTCGCCGGGCGCGCGCCCCGCCGTCCTCGGCCCCACCAGCGCCAGCGGCGTGTCCCCGAGGCGTGCCGCAATCTCCGAGAAGGTGCTGAAGTGCGTCCCGATGACGCCCGCCGTGCGCCCCAGGAGCAGGCAGTCCAGCATCGCCTCCGCCATCGCGCTGCGGTCGCGTTGCAGCGAATTCTTTTTCCGAAAGAGCAGGCGCGCGCCGAACCGTTCCCGCCACCGCGCCTCGGTCGGCGGATGATCGGTGGCGAGAAAGAAATGCGTCTCCGGCTCGGCCGCCAGCACCGCGTCCATCAAGGTCAGGAACTGCTGGTCGTCCACGGTCATGTATTCATCTACGAACTCGCGCGTCGGATCGCCGCGCCGCAGATGCACGCCCACCGTCCGCGGCGGCAGCGGCCACGCGCGGGCCGCGTCGAGAAATTCCGCGCGCGGCGTCAGCGTCCGCAGGTAGCGCCCGATTTCCTCGTCCAACTCCGTCGTGCGATGCTCGCCCGCGTAACGCGCCGCGATCCAGCCCTTCAGGATCACCATCTCCGCGTCCGGGTCGCCGTCGCGGGCCACTTCCGTGTAGAGCGGCCCGGAGTGACGCCAGGTGTTGTACACTTTCACCGAGCGATCCGTGCGGAGCAGAAAGTCCAAGTCGCCCGGCTCGAACCGGTCGAGCTGGTTCGTGAACAACTCCTCGAAGGCGCACCCCAGTTGATCATTCACCGGCCAGTGCAGGAGCAGCCGGCGGTTCGTCTGTTCCGCAATGCGTTGCGCGCCGGCCAGCAGCAGCAGCCGGTTGCCCAGCCCGCTCGACGACGTGGCCACGAGCAGCCGCTCGCCCGCGCGCAACGGACGGCGGGGCGCGGGAATTTTTCCGTCGGTCGGTGGCGGTGCGTTGTTCATCTGAATCTGATTCGCAGCGCGCAGCATTCCGCCGCGCGTCGTGGCGCAAAAGGAAAAAGGCCGGTGAGCGGTAGTGGGGCAGCCGCCCCGGCTGCTCCACGACAATTCCCCGGAGCGCGG
>JANOAY010000643.1:0-5020 GCA_031411375.1 Pedosphaera sp.
CGACACGGGCGGCTTCCCGCTCGTTTATGTCGAGCCCAAGGAGGCGACAATGGATTTGCCGCAGCGTGCGCCGCAGCGGAAATACATCCGCAGCTACCTGCGCGAATTCCAGCGCGTGCTCGGCAGCGAACAGTGGCGCGACCCCGTCACCGGCTATCGCGCCTATCTCGACGTGGACGCGGCGGTGGATTTCCATCTGCTCGAAGTCCTCAGCGGCAACGTGGATGCGATGGTCTTGAGCACCTACTTCTACAAGCCGCGCGGTGGGAAAATCACCTGCGGCCCGCACTGGGATTTCGACCGCGCGCTCGGCTCGACCGACGGACGCGACGAGAATCCACGCCATTGGAACACCGGCCCGTACTTCAGCGGCACCTGGTGGCCGCGCGTGTGCAGCGATATTGATTTCTGGCAGCAATGGGCCGACCGCTGGCAGGAACTCCGCCGCACCCATCTCTCGCTCACCAACCTGCACGGCCTGATCGACCGCCTCGCCGGTGAAGTGCGCGAGGTGCAACCACGCGAGTATCAGCGCTGGGGTTTGCAGCCGCGCGGCGGCAGCTACCAGGCCGAGTTGAACCACATGAAGGACTGGCTCTCGAACCGCGTGGACTTCATTGACCACCAGTTCACCCCCGCGCCGGTGCTAAAAGACGCCGGGGGCGTGCTTACCCTCACCGCCCCGACCAACGCCACAATTTACTACACGCTCGACGGCACCGACCCGCGCCTGCCCGCCGGCGCGCTCTCCTCCAGCGCGTTGACTTACACCAATCCAGTTCCACTGAAAGCCGGCGCGCAAGTGACCGCCCGCGCCCGCAACCCCGACCAACGCCAGACGGACGGCCCGCCGGTATCCACGCCGTGGTCTGGACAGAGCGTTTGGCGGCGATGAATTTCTGCCTCCACCTGCGCAACTTCCGCAAGCCCACCGAGGAACAGCGCCGCCTGAGCATGATTCCCAAGGAGAAGTTCGACAAATGGTTCCAGCAGTTCTGGACCATCACCGGTGCCTCGACCAAGGAATATCCCGCGCCCTATCCGCTCGAACTCGCCTCGCGCCTCGTCCAGATGTTCTCGTTCACCGGCGACACCGTGCTCGATCCCTTCTGCGGCACCGCCATCACGATGGTGGCCGCGCTCCAGCACGGGCGAAACAGCATCGGCGTGGAACTGGACACGGACTATTGCAAAATGGCGGCGTCACGGTTGATGAATGAAAACAGCTCCCTCTTTGGGAACGCCCGGTTTCAAATCGAGTTGAAGCCGCACGCGGCGGTGGAAGCGGTGGCAACGCTTGCGGAATCTACGACGCCGTACAGAACTCGTTCTCTAAAGAAGCCAACTCGGAAGCGAGGGTCGAGTGTCGTTTGTGAGGAGTGACCCCATTTTGCCCCCCCTTTCCTTGTTCAATTGGGTCAGTCCCGGTTTTCTGTTTTGTGTTTTCTTCCGCGCGAGCCTTCCGTCCTCAATGCGCCTGAACTGTTTCAGGCCGCGGTCCCGTGGACTCTGAAAGTTTTTTTTCGCGGATGCTGTTTTACGCCGATGGCGCGAGTTGCCAACGGCAAAGATTTAACTCTGGCTTTCAGAATTGTGCACAACTCCGGCGCGAGTTTGGCGTGTGTGAACTTGCAAGATTACTTTTCATTCCGCTTCTTGTGCCGATGGCAAAATGAAAACGCTCCATCCCTGGAGGGATGGAGCGATGAAGTACCTGACAGGATTAGCGAGCTTTCACCAAACGGTGAAAGTTTGCCTCCAAGTCTTGGTGACCGAGGGAGCCAGATAGATGCCTTGGCCGATGTTCAACGTGGGCGTCTCCGAGAACCACAAGGCCCACTCTTCGTCCAGATAGTACATGTTGATCTGGTCATATTGCTGCGTGGTGGCGTTCCACTCATACACCATGTCGTCCGAACCGGGAACGTATTGCAACACAGAGTCAATCGCCCCGGCCATCGGCACGATGGAACTGCACATGGTCTGCACGGAGCCGCCCGGGAACGGCCCGTTGATCAGGATGCCCTGGCGAACCATGCCAAACTGCGAAACGATCATGGCGTTGGTGCCCGGGTTGTGGAGAAACATGCCCGCGCCGGGATTGTACACCGCGCCGGAATCCGTCCATGAAGTTCCGTTGAAGACGTTGGTAACGAAGGCGTTGTTCGTCCAGATGTAGATTTCGGTGCCGGACGGCACGCCCGCGAACAGCGTGGCCACGGTATTGTTCGTAGGATTGAGCAGGTGAATGCCCATGAGTTCAAAGCCACCGCTGAAAGCATTGGTGGTTTGGCCGGGAACGGTCACGCGATAGAAGCCGATGGCGGTGTCGGCATAGCCCGGCGTGCTGGAGGCCCGGTAAAAACGCGCGCCCACGCCGTTCACGGTCGTGTCGGTGAAGCTCACGGTTTCATCGCTGCCCATGAGGACGTTGGTGAACGCACTCCAAGTGGTCAGGTCGGATGAGGAGTCCACCTGCACCGAGGTGCCTTGTTTTCCTCCCACCAACCGCATGGAGAACACGGAGTTGGAGAGGGTGACGGCTTCAAGCTTTTGCGGAGTGATGAAGCGGGCGCGCGCATCCGAGCCGGCCTGATAGGCGACCAGATACCGGTTCCGCGATCCGCTGGCCAGACCGGGGCGGTTGGGGCGACCGTTCCCTGTGGAAGTGTTGTCGAGTTGCGAACCCAGCGTATTGGGCACGACGCCATTTGCGAGGATCAAGGCACCATACAAGGTGCTGTGATAGAGACCTTCGCCTCCGCGATTGTCCTGCCAGGCCGCGTAAAAATCCGCGCCATCGGAGGCGACATTGAGGTAAGTTTGAGACCCGCCTTCGAGGCAGACCGGAAAGCCTTCCGCGTCCAGCACCGTTCCAGCCGGACTGATGCGCGACGCGTAAATGTCAAACTGGCCGTTATTACGCTGATCGTTCCAGACGATCAGGTAATTCGTCCCGTTGGCCGCAATCTGCGGGCTGAATTGCACGCTAGAATTGGTGCAGACCGCGAAGCCCGAGCCGTCCAGCACGGTGCCGGTGGAGGTGACGCGGTTGGCGTAGATGTTGTAGTTTGGGCTGACCTGATGCCAGGTGACCATCCAGTTCGTGCCAATGGAGGCGATGTCCGGGTAGTGGAGCGAACTGACCGACGGCGCGATCTGGAAGGCCGAGCCGTCCAGAATCGTGCCACTCGTCGTGACCCGTTTGGCAATCAAGCCGGATGTGGAGGCGACCCAAGCGACGAGGTAATTTGTCCCGGACGCTGCGACCGTCGGCTCCTGTGAGGCGCCGCTGTAAATTAGGAAGCCATTCGTCTCGATCACCACGCCCCCCGACGTGATGCGGGCTCCATAGATGGCCGAACTGCTGGATCGGAAATCCTGCCAGACGACAAAGAACTGGCTGGCGCTGGCGGTGATGTGAGGTTCCTGCACGCTGCCGTTCGAACAAATGGCGATCCCGCCCGGCGTCTGCACGAGGCCGGATTCCGTGATCAATGTCGCCATGACGTTTCCGCTCTCCTGCCAGGAAACAAGATACGTGGTGCCGATGGCCGCCACGTCCATGTAACCCTTGCTGTTGATGCCCGAACCGTCCGTGCTGATAGGGATAATGGCCGTCACTGCTCCACTCCCAAGGACCACTGCGCCGTACACGTTGTAATCACCCTCATCGTAATCAGCGTTGGAATCCTGATCCCACACCGCGAGAAAGTTTGCGCCCACGTTGCCAACGCCGATGAATCCTTCAAATTCACCAGCCGAGGCGATGGTGAATCCACCCACGTCCAGAACGGCGGCGTCCGAAGCCCGGACCCGCGCACCAGAAATGCTGCCCCCGGGATTCCAAATGCACAGATAGTCCGCTCCGTTGCAGGCCACATCTGGGTAGGGAGCCCACGCCAATCCGGATTTGATGGTAAATCCCGTCGCCCCATCCAGAAACGAACCGGTTTGGCTCAGCCGATGCCCGCGGACTTCACCGCCTCCGCCGGTGTCCCAGCCATAGGTGACCAGATAGTTTGTCGCGGAGCTGGACCACGCGATGTTTGGATAGCCTCCGTTGGTTCGGATGCAAAATTCACTGCCAATCGTGGTTCCAGCGTTCGATACCCGCCGGCCCCAAGCGCCATGGTGAGGGGTAAAAGAATCCATGTCCCACCAAACCACCATGAAATCAACACCGTCACTGGCCACCTTGGGGAAAAACTCAAGCGATCCGTACGGACTGGTGTTCTGGTAAATCTTGAAGCCGTTTCCGTCCAAAGTTGCCCCTCCGGTCGTGACGCGCCCGCCAAAAATATCCGATGATCCAGAGTGGAAGATTCGGTCGTCTCCCCAAGCAACGAGATAGTTGGTGGCATTGGCGGCAACGGACGGATAATTCTGCGCGTAGTTCTCCGTGCAAATGGCAATACCACCAGCATCAAGAACCGCTCCACCACCACTAATGCGCGCACCGTAAATGTCCTCCCCTGTTGTTGTGTAATTACGTCCATCGTGCCAGACCACTAGCCAGTTTCCACCGCAGCTGGCGACGCGGGGAGAATTGGCGTTGCTGGTGCAGATGGCGATGCCACCGGGATCAAGAAGCGCCCCAACAGGACTGACTCTGGCTCCCCAAATATCGTTCGCATTGCCCAAAGCCGCGTCATCGCGCGTATCTGTCCATACGACGAGGTAATTGGTGCCATTTCCCGCCACAGACGGCCAGAACTGAGCATTTGTATCCATCGAATAAATGAGCGGGAACGCCGGCCCGATTAGCGGATCAATGGCGATTGGATACTGGGCCGAGGCCAGCAGCGTGGCGGGCACTTCGACGTGCAAAACATTTCCGTTGGCCACCAAGGGCAGCGCCGTGCGCGTGCCGGCGGCATCCACGACGGTCACGTCGCCGGCGCGGATTTTGGCGATGGTCGAATTCGCTTCGCCAAACAAAAGTCCTTGGTCATCACGGCCCTGATAGGCCAGGCCGCCCAACTCGCTTTCAATAATCAGCGGCGCGGAAACGAGGGGC
>JANOAY010000644.1:0-3051 GCA_031411375.1 Pedosphaera sp.
GAACTCACCGCGCTCGGCGTGGGGATGCGGCGGAACTCGACTTCGGTGGACGAGCCGGCGGTGAGGTTCAGGAAAATATCCTGGCCGATGACCGGCGCGTCGCCCTTGAGCCGGCTCTGAAAGTACGGATGCCAGAGAAACGTGCGTTCGTGCTGATACGGCGTCTCGACATCGCCGCTGGTGTAGCGACGCCACGGCACGAACGGCACGCGGTAACGGTCGGTGTTGGGCGTGAAATTCTTCGTGACGCGGTGCGCGGTGGAGACGGGATAGTCGGCGATGTGCCAGACGTGGTTGATGGCCGTGTTCTCGACGGCGTTGGTGCGCGGCAGCGCGAGGCCGTTCGTGAGCGGCTCCCAGCCGTAGGGCGCGCGCGGGGCGTCCGGTTCGACGAGGAGCATTTCGCTGGCGCGCACGGGCGCGCGCGGCAGTTGCAACTCCGGCGGAATGGCCTCGCCGCTGAACACGGGCAGCGTCACGGAGTCGTATTGGAAAAATGGTTTCGGTGCGGCGACCGGTTCTTTCAACGACGCGCCAGGATCGGGATTGAACGGCGGCGGCACGGCGGGCGCGATGAAGTTGGTGCGCCAGCGCAGTTCGTAGGCGATCTCGGCTTCTTCAAGATAGTTCGGTGTGAAGCGCAGGCCCGCGTCGGGATTGAAAATCTCCGGCGACTGCGGCGGCACGCCCCGAGTGACGCGCTGGAACGGACGCAACTCACGCACGAAATTGGTCGCGTCCTCCGCCTGCGCGCGTGCAGAAAGCAAAACGCTGGCGCAACAAAGGGCCAGCGCAAGGCGGCGAGCGAGCGTTTGGGTGTTCCCGTCCACGGATGCGCGGAGATATGACGCGGACAGGCGCGGCGCGGCAAGAACGCTTTCGGCAACGTGCGGACGGTTTGCAACTGGCCGGGGCCGCCGGGTGAGAAGATCCTTCGCAAGTTCCCACCTCGTGAAAATGCGCTTGCCTCACCTGCCGGTCAAAAACCGGCAGCACGCGGCGGTCCCAGGCGGGGGCAAATTTTCCAGTTGCCTTTGCGCGGCGTTGCCATTGACTTGCGCGCATGAAACCAACACTGCTCGTCGCGCTGCTCGCGTTTGCCCTCGCTCCGATTTCCCGCGCCCATGTGGCCGGCGAGGAAATGGCCGCCGCCGCGAACAAGTTTCTGGAATCACTCCGCCCGGAGCAGCGTGCCAAGGCGACCTTCGAGTTGAAAGGCGACGAGCGGCTGGACTGGCATTTCATCCCCAAGGTGCGGAAGGGACTCACGCTCAAGGACATGTCCGAGGCGCAGCGCACGCTGGCGCACGCGCTCTTGCGCAGCGGCCTGAGCGCGCACGGCTACGCGAAGACCACGAACATCATCAGCCTCGAAGACATTCTCAAGGTGCTGGAAGCGGGCAAAGGCACGATGGTGCGCGACCACGAGCTTTATTATTTTTCCATCTTCGGCACGCCGTCGGCGACGGGCACCTGGGGTTGGCGCATGGAGGGGCATCATTACTCGCAGAATTTCACGGTCGTGAAGGGCGAGCTGTTTTCCGGCACGCCGTCGTTCATGGGCACGAATCCGGGCGAAGTCCGCAGCGGCCCGCGCAAAGGACTGCGGGTGCTCGCCGAGGAAGAAGACCTCGGTCGCGCGCTCGTGAAGTCGTTGAATGACGAGCAGCGCAAGGCGGCCATCTTTGACACCAAGGCCCCGGCGGACATCATCACCGTGGCGAAGCGCAAAGTGACGCCGCTGGAAACGGCGGGGATCGCCGCGCCGAAACTGGACGCGGCGCAGACCGCGCGATTGCAGGCGCTGGTGAAAACCTACGTGGGCCGCCTGCGCGGCGATCTGGCGGACGCGGACTTCGCAAAGATTCAGAAGCAGGGCTGGGAGAAAGTTTATTTCGCGTGGGCCGGCGGACTGGAGAAGGGCGAGCCGCACTATTACCGCGTGCAGGGGCCGACGTTTCTCATCGAGTACGACAACACGCAGAATGACGCGAACCACGTTCACGCGGTGTGGCGCGATTTCGACAATGACTTCGGTGAAGACCTCCTGCGCAAGCACTACGCGGAGATGCCGCACGGGAAGTGAGGAGCGCGGCCCATCGCACCTCGGTTTGCGGGCGGATGGCAGTTCTGTAAGGTGGCCGTCATCGTGAGATTTCCGAAAACCATTTTCGCGTTCGCGCTCGCGTGCGGTGCCGCCGCCACGCTGGTCTTCGCGCACGGCGACATGCACCCGCGCATCCTCGAAGTCACCGAGCAGATCAAGCGGTCGCCCACGAACGCCCAGCTCTATTTCCAGCGCGCCGAGCTGTATCGGATTGACGGCGATTTCACGAACGCACTCACGGATTTGAACGCCGTGGCGCGGCTCGACCGCAGCCTGAAGCGCGTGGACTTTCTGCGCGGCCAGGTGCAGCTCGAAGCGAACCAGCCGCAATCCGCGCTCGGCCCGCTGAACCGTTACCTCGCCGACCAGCCGCCGGACGCGGACGCCTACACCGTGCGCGCGCGCGTGTTGGCGAAGCTGGAGCGCCCGGCGGCGGCGATTGAGGACTTCACCACGGCGATCAAACTCAGCACCACGCCGAACCCTGAGCTGTTCATCGAACGCGCCGCCGCTTGGCGCGCGCTGGGCAAACCGGAGGAGGCCCTGCGCGGGCTGGACGAGGGCATTCGCAAGATTGGTCCCATCGTCACGCTGCAACTGCCCGCCGTGGACGCGGAACTGGCGCTGAAGAAAACCGACGCCGCGCTCGCGCGCATTGATACCGTGACGGCCCGGCTGCAACGTCAGGAGACGTGGCTGGTGCGCCGCGCGGAAATTTTGCGGAACGCCGGGCGCGAGGAGGAGGCGAGGAAAAATTATTACGCCGCGCTGGAGGCCATCAACCGCCTGCCGCCCGCGCATCGCGGCACGCGCATGACCTTGGAACTGGAGACGCGCATCCGCTCGGCGCTTACGACGAATGCGCCGACGAAGCTGTGAGTCGGAGCGCGGGCTTTCCAGCCCGCAGCAACATTCGAAAACCGGACGCGCAAGAATTCCCGAAC
>JANOAY010000645.1:0-2302 GCA_031411375.1 Pedosphaera sp.
AAAGAGCGCGGCGAAGTTCGCGTTCGTCATCGTGAGGCCGACGGCGTAGTTGAAATACTTCATGTTCAACCGGAAGGAACCGTCCTCCTTCAGGTCAATCAGCTCGCGCAAAATCACGTCCGTGTATTTCGGCTCGCCGTAAGGCGCGAGGCCCATGAGTTTGTATTCGCCGGAATTCACGCGGAAGCCGGTGAAGTAGGTAAACGCGCTGTAAAGCAAACCGAGTGAATGCGGAAAGTGCAGCTCGCCCGCGATTTGCACATGCCCGTCGCGCCCGGTGCCCCAGCTCGTCGTCGTCCACTCGCCCACGCCGTCCACGGTCAGGAAAGCTGCCTCTTGAAACGGCGACGGGTAAAACGCCGACGCCGCGTGCGCCTCGTGGTGTTCCGGGAAAATGATCGGGCCGTTGAAGTTCAGCTCCTTCTGCAACTCCGTCTTCATCCAGATTTTCTCTTTGATCCAGACGGGGATGGCCTTGAGAAAAGAATGGATGCCGCTCGGCGCGCAGGCGAGATACGAGTGCAGGATGCGGTCGAACTTCACGAACGGCTTCTCGTAGAACGCCACGTAGTCCAGTTCCGCCGTGGTGATGCCGCCCTCGCGCAGACAATACTCCACCGCGTTCCGCGGATACCGCTCGTCATGCTTCTTGCGCGTGAAGCGCTCCTCCTGCGCGGCGGCGATGATCACGCCGTCCCGCACGAGGCACGCCGCGCTGTCGTGGTAGTACGCGGAGAGGCCGAGAATGTTCACGCTCTTGGTTCCGGGTTTCGACACAGGGCGGAGGAGTTATCAGAACGGCCCGGCGAAGCGAAGCGGAAAGAAAACGCGGGGCCTGAACCGGGGCACAGGCTCAGGGACTGGCCGGAGAATTATGCAGCGCCTTGAACAGTTCCTGCGCGGCCAGCGCGTGGCCCTGGGCGTTCCAATGCGGGTCGGTTTGAAAATAACACGCCAGCGGATCGCCGGTCTTTTCCAACACCGGCCTCATGTCCACCACGCGCAGGCCGGCCTGCTGCAGCGCGCGGATGAACGCCTCATGCACGCGGCGCTCGGTGGCGCGGCTGTCACCCGCCCACAGCAGCCGGGCCGGAATGATCAGCACCACGGCGGGCCGGCCCGCGACCAGTTTCACCGTCTCGACCGCGCTCTGGCGGACGGCCTCCTCGTTCCACTCGTTGCGCCGGCTCAGTTGCGCCGCGTTGCGCGCCACGCCGGCCTTTTCCAGGAAGCCGCGCAGGAACGCCACGCGCTGAAGGTTGAAGGACAGCGCGTCATAGAGCGCGCTGTGGTTCTTGAGCCAGTCGCGCAGGCTGTTGCGCCCGTGGCCGGACACACCGTCCCAGGCGCCGTGGCCGTCGCGGTAATCCTGCACGTCGTTCTCCATGCAGAGGCCCACCACCATCCGGCGCACCTTCGCCCCGCGCGACTCCGCGTGCCGCACCAGCCGCTGGTAGCCGATGATGTTATCCGGGATGGCAATGTTGAAGACGCGCACCGGTTCACCCGCCGCCGCGAACATTTTTTCCAACTGGTTCGAGAACCGCTCCTCCTCGGCCACGCCCCAGCCCATCGTGAAGGAGTCGCCCACTGCGAACCAGTCGTTCGATCCGGCCTCGCGAAAGTTTTTCCCATCGCGAAAACCCTCCGCGTTGAAACGCGAGGTCACGTCGAAGTCCCCCTTGGGCGTCACCTGGCGCGACACACCGTTGGCCGGGCCGAGTACGATCCCGTTGGTCGTGGGCATGAAACCAATCTGGGAACCGGGCGCGTAAAAAGGCAGAAGCCCGCGCACCGCCGCTTCTAGCAGCAGCACGCAGACGAACGAGGTGAAGCCCAGTACCAGAAGCTGGCTGGGGAGGCGGCGCAGGCGTGAACCAGGCCGGTCCGGATTCATTTAGCTCAAATACGCCCGCGGGTCCGTAACAAATCCCGTGATCGCGCTTGCCGCCACCGTCATCGGGCTGGCGAGGAAGACCTGCGATTCCTTGTCGCCCATGCGGCCGGGGAAGTTGCGGTTTGTCGCGCTGATGCACTTGATGCCCGGCGTGTTGATGCGTCCGAACGTGTCCACCGGCCCGCCGAGGCACGCCGCGCAACCGGCGTTCTCCGTCATGCGCACGCCCGCATCGAGCAGGATTTGCCAGATGGTTTTGTCGCCCCAACGCGTCGCCTGCAACTCGTTCACGATGTCCGGTGTCGCGGGCACGCCAAAGGTATCGATGCTCACATGGTGTCCCTGCAACACGCGCGCGAACTCCACGAAGTCGCTCGTCTTGCCGCCCGTGCAGGAGCCGATGTA
>JANOAY010000646.1:0-4844 GCA_031411375.1 Pedosphaera sp.
CGCGAAATGGAAAAAACTTTTTCGCGTGGTTCGCGTATTTCGCGGTTCAAACTGGACCACCGCCAGCTTTTCCCTTTCTTCCTTCCGCGAATCCTGCTCTGCTTCGCCCCAGCATCCGCAGACTCGTGCGTGTCGGTGGGATGCCCGTCCGAACCGAACAAGGTCAAACTTATGAAACGATTCTGCCTGCCCCCGTTCCGTGCGCTCCTGCTTCTCCTGCTCCTGCTGACGGCGGCCGCGCCGACCAATCTTTTTGCCGAGGCCAACTACGTCTATCACGAACGCACCACCGCCGACCCCGGCTGCGGCGGCAACTACGTGACCACGCTCAACCCCAGTTCCGCGCAAAGCTACACGCTGCGGTTCAAGGTAGAGTTCCAATTCTTCACCGACACCGCGCGGGTCTATTACACCACGAACGGTTCCGCGCCCGGCGGCACGTTTGGATCGGGCAACGTCGGGACGTTCGTGGTTCCCGCCACCTTCGTCTGCAACTTTGGCGGACCGGTGGTGGATGTGTGGACCGCGACCATTCCCGCTCAACCGCCAGGGATCGTGGTGAGATACATCGTGAGCGCGTGGCACAGCGGCGGCGGCGACGAGATCTTCGGCAACGGATGCGGAAACTGCGGAACTGAAAATTCCTCCTCGGCGCTGGCGACGGTGCATCAATACACCGTGGGCAGCACCACCAACCTTTATTGGGACATCAACAGCGCGACGGCGGGCGCGGGCGGCGCGACGCCCACGGGAACGTGGGACGGCGCGCTCTCGAACTGGAGCACGGTCTTCGACGGCACGGTGACGAACGGCTTGTGGACGGCGGGCCGCAACGCGGTTTTTTCCGCCGGTACGGATGCCACGGGAGCTTTCACCGTTACTGTTACGGGGTTACAAACTGCGAGTGGTCTCACTGTTGAAGAAGGAAGCGTTACCTTGGCCGGTGGTACTGTTACCAACGGAGCGGGCACTATCGCCGTTACCGTTGGGGCAGGAGCAACCCTGATTACCGATAGCTCGTTGCGAATTGGTGTGAGCACTGGCGCAGGAACAATGACCGTCAACGGCGGCACCGTGCGGACGACGAATCCCAGTGCTGCGGGTAGTTTCTTGGATCAGGATTTCATCATCACCCTTGGAGCCCCTGGCGGCACTTTCTCTCACACCACGGCCAATATTCTGAGCATTGTGCAGGATGCGGGCGCGCCTGCGGTTGTCCGCGTTACAGGGCCGGGGGGGCTGACGAAAACTGGTGCAGGTGTTCTGGCCATGGCCGCGCTGACTGACTACGCAGGTCCCACTGTCATCAACGATGGTGAGCTTCGCATCCGCACGACTATTAATCGTCTGCCCGTCACTACCGCTGTTACCGTCAACAGCCCAGGCATTTTCAATCTGAACAACGTGGGCCAGAAAATCGGCTCGTTGGCTGGCAATGGCTTGGTCGGCTTCGGTGGTGCCACCTTGCTGATCAGCAACACGGCAAGCACCATCTTCGATGGCGCGCTGAGAAACATCGCCAACGCCGGGGCCAGCGGCGTCACCACCGGAAATGGACGCCTCTCCAAGGACGGCCCCGGTTCCATCACCTTCAACGGCCAGAACGACATCAATGGCAGCGTCACCCTCAGCAATGGTGTCATCAACGTCAGCCCCGGTGCTTCGCTCTGCGGCCCCATCGCCGACGTGATTATCAACGGCGGCCTGCTGAACCTGAGCAACGCTGCGCAGATCATCGAGAACCTCAGTTCCGTCCAGTCCACTGGCGTCATTCACCTCGCCACCGGACACACGTTGATGGCGAGCAATGTCGCCAACTCCGCGTTCTCCGGTTCCATCACCGGCGCGGGCGGCATTTTGAAACTCAACAACGGCGCGACGCAGCGCACCCTCACGCTCACCGGCACGAACAGCTACGACGGCAACACCATTATCAACGGCGGCATCATTTCCGTCGGCTCCGCCACAGCGCTGGGCAGCACGGCGGGCTACACCGAAGTGGCAAGCGGCATGGAAGTCATCTTCACCGGCGCAACGGCGAACTTCACCTGCGCCGAACCGTTCCGCATCGCCGGCCCCGGCGGTGCCGATGCCGGTGCTATCGCTGTCCTGTCCAGCGCGGCCCCGACTCTCACCGGCCCCGTCACTCTGACTGCGGACGCCACGATCACCGTTTCCGGCACCGCCTCGGCGACGTTTAGCAATCCGAACGCCTTCACCTCCCTCGCGAATCAGAACCTGACCTTGCAAGGCGGTGCCAACGCCTCCGGGGTGAAACTCATTTCGGGAATCATCTCCCTCGGCTCGGGCAGCCTGACCAAACTCCAGAGCGGTGCGTGGATTCTCTCCGGGGCCAACACCTACAGCGGCGGAACGCTCGTCAGCGCCGGCACGCTCACTGTGAACAACACCTCTGGCTCCGGCACCGGCTCGGGCGCGGTCATTGTCACCAACGCCGCCATTCTCAATGGCACCGGCACCATCAGCGGAATCGTCACCATTTACAGCGGCGCAACGCTCGCCCCCGGCACCTCCATCGGCACGCTCACGCTCGGCAGTTCGCCGGTGCTCGGCGGCATTCTCGCGGCGGAGATTAACAAGACCGGCGTCACGCTCACCGGCGACAAGCTGGTCGTCGGCGCGGCGCTCGCCTATGGCGGCACGCTCACCGTCACCGCGAGCGGTGATGCGCTGACGGGCGGCGAAGTCTTCGACCTGTTCGACGCGAGTGGATTCAGTGGCGCGTTCACTGTCACAAACTTGCCCGCGCTCGGCGCGGGCTTGAACTGGTGGCTCGGCACCTTGACCACGGACGGTTCCATCGCCGTGAACCGCGCGCCGACCGCCAACACCGCGAACATTTCCCGCGCGCCCGGCCTGAGCGCGAAGATCAAAATCGCCGACCTGATGACCGCCTCGACCAGCGACCTCGATGGCGACGCGCGCACTTTCCAATCCGTGGGCACGCCTACCAACGGCACCGGCACCGCGACGAGCGACGCCACTTACATTTATTACGACAACGCCAACGCGCTCAACGACACCTTCACCTACACCATCAAGGACACGCGCGGCGGCGTGACCACCGGCACCATCAGCGTGAACGTCTCCGCCCCGCCGAGCGGCAGCGCGCAGACCGTCAACACCTCCGGCGGCGGGCCGGTGACGGTGAAGTTCCAAGGCATCGTGGGCTACCACTACGACATCGAGCGTTCGGAGGATTTGATGATCTGGACGACGGTGGCGACCGACGTGATCGCGAACGGCACCGGCGCGTTCCAGGTCATTGACAACTCGCCGCCGCCCATCAGCGCCTACTACCGCAGCAAGCAGCACTGACGGGGGAAAAGCGGAAATTGCGAAAGCAGAAAGCTGAAATGGGGAGGACCTTGTCCTCATTGGGCGGAAATGACGGAGCGTGGACTTTCCAGTCCGCAGCAACGCTCATCAGCCGAGTGCGCTGGAACTTGCGGACACCGCTCTCCCTTCCACGTTGCTGCGGGTTGGAAAACCCGCGCTCCGATGCACGGGCAAGTTTCGCCCCGACTTTTTTGCAAGCCAGCGCGGGAGGCGTTCAGTAAGGTTTTTTCCATGCCACGCGCTGCTGTGAATGCCCTCGGTCTGATTGCGCTGCTCATCACGGTGTTTCCCGCCGCGAGCTTCGCCGCGAGGGCGTTGCTCGAAGAGGATTACAACCAGTGGAAGCAGGCGCTCGGCACCAACCGCGCCACGGGCGTCGAGAACATCACCGCGTTGCCCGGCTTCAAGGTCGAACTCCTCCGTTCGGCGCAGACGAATGAAGGCTCGTGGGTGGCGATGGCGTTTGATCCGCAGGGGCGCGTCGTCATCGCGCGCGAGGATCGCGGGCTGTGGCGGATGACGCTGGCGACGAATCGCGCGGCGGTCGCGCGCGTGGAAATCATCAACACCAATCTGCTCGAATGTCGCGGGCTGCTCTTTGCCTACGGCGCGCTCTACGCGAACGCGAACAACTCGAAGGCGCTGGTCCGGTTGCGCGACACGGACGGCGACGATCAGTTCGATGACATCAAGGTGTTGCGCCATACGCCGGGGGGCGTCGGGCACGGGCGCAATCAACTCGCGCTGGGGCCGGACGGTTTCATCTACAGCATTCACGGCGACGACGTGGGATTCCCGACGAACGGCGTGTCGGCGAGTTCGCCGCTGCGGCATTACGCGGAGGATCGCTTGCTGCCGTGTGCGTGGGACAAACATCTGTTCAATGCGAGCGCGGCGATGCCGTACGGCCATCTCATCCGCACCGACCGCAATGGCGAACGATGGGAAGTGATCGCGGGCGGATTGCGCAATCCGTTCGGCCTCGATTTCAACGCTGCGGGCGACGTGTTCACCTTCGACGCCGACATGGAGTGGGACGTGGGGCTGTCGTGGTATCACCCGACGCGTGTGCTGCATCTGGTGCCGGGCGGCGATTACGGCTGGCGGCGTGGCACGGGCGTGCTGCCGGTGTGGTCGCCGGACACATTGCCGAGCGCGGTGGACATTGGCGTGAGTTCGCCGACGGCGATCCAGTTTGGCACCAAGAGCCACTGGCCCGAGCCGTGGCGCAGCGCGCTGTTCATCCAGGACTGGTCGTATGGAAAAATCATCGCCGTCCATTTGGAGAAGCATGGCGCGAGTTACACCGGGCGCGCGGAAGATTTTTTGAAAGGCCGTCCGTTGAACGTGACGGGACTGGAGTTCGGCCCGGATGGCGCGATGTATTTCACCACGGGCGGACGGCGCACGCAGAGCGGCTTGTATCGCGTGACGTGGACTGGAGCGCCGAGCACCAGCTCGGCGCGAACGGATATGCCACGCGC